>JAVQXS010000063.1:0-7716 GCA_033578065.1 Thermoleophilia bacterium | reverse complement strand
GAGCGAAGCGAGGAGGCGGAGGAGCGCGACGCCGAGCGGGCGGCGTTGTACGAGGCGCTGCTCGATGGCGCCGCGGTGGGCGATCTGCGGTTCCTCCTCGCGCACCTCCTCCTCTACCACCGTCGCGAGGCGAAGTCGCAGTGGTGGGAGTGGTTCCACCACAACGGGCTCGTCGGCGACGAGCTCGTCGAGGACGCGGACACGATCGGCGGGATCGAGCTCGTCGGCGAACCGGTGCCCGACAAGCGGTCCCTCGTCTACACGCTCTCCTTCCCGCCCCAAGAGCACAAGATCGACGGCGAGTGCGTCGATCCCGCGACGAAGAACCAGTACACGGTGCGGGTCGACGACGAGCGCGGCCTCATCACGCTCCGGCGGGCGACGTCGCGCGCCGCGGAGCCGTTGCCGGAGGCGCTCATCCCCGGCCCGCCGATCCCGGACACCGAGCAGCGCCGCGCGATCGAGCGGTTCGTACGCGCGTACCTCGCGGGAGCGGGTCAGCCTGCGCTCGTGGACGTGCTCGAGCGCCGCCCGCCGCGGGCGCGCCTCGACCTTCCGGTGCCCGAGGCGGCGCTCTCCCTCGAGGACTCGTACCTCTTCGTCCAGGGTCCGCCCGGCTCTGGGAAGACGTGGTGGGGTGCGAAGGCCGCCGTCGCGCTCATGGAGGGCGGTCGGCGGGTCGGTGTCACCTCGCTCAGCCACAAGGCGATCGGCAAGCTCCTCGAGGAGATCGAGGCCGAGGCGCTCCGCCGCGGACTCCGCTTCCGCGGACGGAAGAAGTCGACGAGCGGGCTCGAGGACACGCGGTTCGAGGGACGCTGCGTGGACTCGAGCGACCGCTGGCAGGACCTGCTCGAGCCCGAGCTCCAGCTCGTCGCGGGCACCGCCTGGCTCTTCGCGCGCGAGGACTTCGCGGGGCGCTGCGACACGCTCATCGTGGACGAGGCCGGACAGGTCGCCCTCGCCGACGTCGTCGCCGTCGGGCACGCGGCGCGCAACCTCGTCCTCCTCGGCGACCCGAACCAGCTCCCGCAGGTCACGCAGGGCGCGCAGCCGCACGTGGCCAAGGCCTCGGTGCTCGAGCACCTCCTCGGCGACGAGACGACGGTGCCCTCCGACCGCGGGATCTTCCTCGCCGAGACGTGGCGGCTGCGGCCGGAGCTCGCGGCGTTCACCTCCGACGCGTACTACGCCGGCCGGCTTGACGTGGCCCCCGTGACGCGACGGCGGACGGTCGCGGCGGGGGACGGCCTCTTCGTCTGCGAGGTCGAGCACGCGGGGAACGGCCAGCTCTCGTGGGAGGAGGCGCGGGTGGTGGCAGCCGCGATCGAGCGGTTGCTCGGAACGGACTACACGGACGAGGAGGGGGAGACGCGTCCGCTCGGGGTCGAGGACGTGCTCGTCGTGACGCCGTACAACGCCCAGGTGCGCGCGCTCCGGCGGTGCGTGCCGAGGGGCGTGCGGGTGGGCACGGTGGACAAGTTCCAGGGTCAGGAGGCGCCGGTCGTGCTCGTCTCGCTCGCGAGCTCGAGCGGCGAGGACGCGCCGCGCGGCCTCGGGTTCGTCTTCAACGCGAACCGGATCAACGTCGCGACCTCGCGCGCCCAGTGTCGCGTCGAGCTCGTCTGCTCGCCGCGGCTCCTCGAGGCCGACTGCAAGACCGTCTCCGACATGCGCCGCGTGAACGCCGTCTGCCGCTTCGCCGAGCTGGCTCAGCCGAGCGGGACGACCTGAAGGCCGAGCGCCTCGGCTGCATCGCGGAGAACTGCGTCGGTGGTCGCGACGCTTCCTCGGGGCTCGGCGAGGGCGAGGACGTAGCAGTCCGCCATCGAGAGGCGCCTCGCTCGACGGTCGAAGAGACGCGCACGGAGCTCCCCGGCTCGCGCCGAGAGCTCGAACGAGGTCTCGACCGCCCGTACCGTCGACGAGAGGAGATCCGCCACGCGTGAGACGACCGCGTCCGGCTCGCCACGGTAGACGCGAACCATGACGTCAACCACCTCGGCGGCATTCACGCTCGCCATCCTCGGGTCTCCCGCACGGAGTAAGGCTTCGACGTGGGCGGCACCGGGCTCCTCGAGGAGGAGAGCGAGAACCGCGCTCGAGTCGAGGACTACGCCGCCGGGCTCGGCCACTTGCGCTCGCTGATCTCGACGTCCTCGTCTCGCGCCGCACGAATCGCCTCTGCCGCGCTGAGGTCGGGGCGTCGGAGATGCGCGAAGACCCCGCGCAGCGCCGAGATCGGGTCGTCGGGAACCGGCCGCAGCACGATGCGGTCGCCCTCGTCCTCGATCGCGACCGTGGAGGTCTGCCAGCGGTGCCGGATCTCCGCCGGGATCGAGACCTGCCCTGCCTTGGTGATCTTGTGTCGGTACACCTTGCGCCTCATAGCCTCGCAATATGCCAGCACGCGGCGCAAGATGTCCAGACGAGATCCGTCCGTAAGACGGCGCGCGCCGCCCGCCGACTTCAAGGCATGACGACCTCGATGCCAATCACCGTCCGTTGCGCCCTCTGCGGCGAGCTCTCCACCCAGATGGCGCTCGCCTCCACCTCCTCCTCCGGAGCGCCCGACCTCGACCTGCGTCCGCGCGGTCCTGCGCGCTTCGCGCTTCCCTTCCGGGTGCAGCACTGCTCGTCCTGCGGGTACTGCGCTCCGCGGATCGGCGAGTGCGGCCCGACCGCAGCCGAGACCGTCTCCTCGCTCGTCTACCGCGAGGTGTACGAGCGGGCGAAGATGCCCGCGCTCGCCCGCCACCTCTTCTGCGCGGCGCTCGTCGCCGAAGGAGCGGAAGATCGCGTGCAGGCGGCGTGGCACTTCGTCGAGGCGGCTTGGGCCTGCGACGACGCGGGCGCGACCGCGCAGGCGCGCGTCTGCCGCGAGCGCGCCGCCGAGATGTTCGCCTCCGCCCTCGCGTACGGCGACATCCCCACGGAGAGCACGGTCGTCCACGGCGTCCGCGCTGACCTCCTGCGGCGAGCGCGCCGCTACGAGGATGCTCGCGAGGCGCTCGAGGCTGCCGAGGCGACGGTCGACCTCGAGGACGAGGAGGCCGCGCACGCCCTCGTCGTCCTCCGCTACCTGGGGGAGCTCATCGACGCAGAGGATGACGGGTGCCACAACGCCGCCGAGGCCTTCGCGCGGGAGGAGTGAGAGGCGGGTCGCCAGGTCGGGCTACGCGCGTCACGCGGAAGCGGGATCGCGCGTCCTCGCGCGTCGGCGGGGACGAGCCCGCGGCGCTCGGTGCTCTCCCGAGGTGGGCCGGGGTGGACTCGAACCACCGACCTTGGGATTAAAAGTCCCCTGCTCTACCTGCTGAGCTACCGGCCCCCGTGGCCAGTGTACGGCGCGTAGACCCGTGGCGGTCGCGGCGGTCGGGGGCGGAGTGCCCCCAGCGGGATTCGAACCCGCGCTACAGCCTTGAAAGGGCTGTGACCTGGGCCGCTAGTCGATGGGGGCCCGGGAGGGAGTGTAGAGACGGCGGTTTGTGGGATCCTGTGCGGGCGGGGCGGTTAGCTCAGCTGGTAGAGCACCTGCCTTACACGCAGGTGGTCGCAGGTTCGAGTCCTGCACCGCCCACTCGCAGAGGCAGTCCCAAGTGCTACCAGCCCGCTGGCGGGGCGACGTAGATCGCGACGCCGAGGCCGGGGAGCGTGTCCGTGACGACGTCGCCGAGCGGGCGGACCTCGCGGCCCTCGGCGAAGGTGCGGAGCGTCCGTCCCTGGAGCCCCGCCGCCGAGAAGGTCGCGCGGGCGGGGGTGGTCGAGGTGTTGACGACGATGACGTAGAGCGCGCCGTTGTAGCGGCGGGCGGCGACGCGAACCGGTCCGTCTGGCGCGCTCACGCGAGCGGGGGGCGAGAGGAGCGCAGGGGCGAGGGAGACGAGGTCGCGGTTGATCCGGCGCACCTCGTTCCGGATGTCCTCCGCCCAGTAGTCGGGGAAGTAGCCGATCCCCGTCGCGCCGCCCGCGATCGCGAGCCAGACCTGCGCGCGAACGGTGGCCGGCGTCGGATCCTCGTTGTCGCGGCAGTGCTCCATCGGCCCCGCCTCGATCCACTGGAAGGTCGGCTTCCCCTGCGCGAGCTGGACGAGCTCGCGCTGCATCCAGTAGACGTTGTCGATCTGCGCGAGCGAGCAGCGGACCTCGATCGGGTACGTGTCGAAGCCGATGACGTCCGCGAGCGCGAAGAGTCCGGGGTAGATCTCCTTGCCGTGCGGCCCCGGTGCGGTGCCGGTCGCGAACTTGTCGGTGAGCGTGAGGAAGGTCACCCGGCCGTCGGCCTTCGGCGACGGAAGCCGGTCGGCGCCGCCGACGCTCACGTCCGCCTCGTCGGGCAGGTGCCAGCCGATCATCCCCGGCCCCGTGACGCCGGGCGTGTGCGCGTCGACGGTCGAGAGGGCGCGCCCGGCGAGGAGCGCCATCTGCATCTCCGGCGTCGTGTCGCACCAGGCGCCGAGGAAGAGGTTGATGCCGGCCCCGAGGCTCGTGCCGTAGTAGGCAGGGCACTGCCGCCACACCATCCGGGGGAAGACGGGGTGACCGTTCACGAGGAGGGGCGCGGACGACTCGTACCTCGGTCCGGAGCTCGTCTGCGGCTGCGACGAGGAGGGAGGCTGGGCCACGCCCGGCGGACGCGCGGGCGGGAGGACGTACGGGGAGCCCGCCCCGAGCGCGGCCGTGCCCGCAGGCGCAGACCGAGGAGCAGCCGCGGACGTCGCGTGGGGCCAGGGGTCGGTCCGGAAGGAGCCTCGGGCCTCGGACCGGAGCCCGCTCCCCCAACGTGCGACGACGCGGAAGCGGTAGACGGTGGCCGGCTCGAGCCCAGTGAGCGCCGTCGTCCCCGTTCCCGCCGCGCGGGCGACCGTCGTCGGCGACCAGATCCCGTAACGCTCGTCGCGGCCGACCTCGACGACGACGCGCGCCGCCTCCGGGAGGCGCCAGGAGACGGTGGCGGTGAACGGGGTCGTGTCGACGCCGAGGACGACGGGCACGGGGCCGCGGCTCGCGCTCGCGCCGGCAGCCGCAAGCGCGGCGATGCCGCCGAGCGCGGCAAGGAGCACGGCCGCGGAGCGCCGCAGGAGCATGGCACTCCTCTCGGCAGCGCGGCGCGCGGCGTTCTCCCTCGTTCCAGGGACGTCACCGGGGATCCGTAGTTCTCCGAACGCCGATCGGTGACGCCCGCCGTCGCGCGAGCCTCCGCGGTCGCCATGATGTGCCGTGAAGCACACGCTCGAGGAGGTGCAGCCAGCCGTGCCGACAGCCGAGCGCGCGAGCGTCGTTCCGCTCCCCACGGACGAGCCCGTCTGGTCGAGCGTGTTCCTCGTCTCCCCGCTCGTGCTCGTCGGCACGCTCGAGGCGGACGGCAGGGTGGACCTCGCTCCGAAGCACATGGCGATGCCGCTCGGCTGGCAGAACCGCTTCTGCTTCGTCTGCTCGCGCCGGCATGCGACGTTGCGGAACGCCGAGGCTCGGGGAGCGTTCACCGTCAGCTTCCCGCGCCCAGATCACGTGCTCGACGTCTCCCTCGCCGCGGGCGGACGCGCCGAGGACGACTCGAAGCCGAGCCTCGCGGCCCTGCGCACCTTCCCGGCGACGCGCGTCGAGGGGCCGCTCGTCGAGGGCTGCTACCTCTACCTCGAGTGCCAGCTCGAGCGGATCGTCGAGGGCTTCGGCGAGAATGCGCTCGTCGTCGGCGAGGTCGTCGCCGCGTCCGCTGCGGAGGAGGCGCTGCGCCTCTCGGACGGAGACGACGCGGACACCATCGCCCGCGTGCCGCTCCTCGCGTACCTCAGCCCCGGGCGCTTCGCCGTCGTCGAGCGGAGCCTCTCCTTCCCCTTCCCCATCGACTTCCGGACGTGAGCGTCGTGGACGTCGCCGTCGCGACCGACCTCGCGCGGTGGCTCCGCGCGCGCGAGGAGGAGATGGCCGACCTCCTCGTCCGTCTCGTCTCGATCGAGACGCCGAGCACGGTGCCCGACGCGCACGGGCCGGCGCTCGAGCTCCTCGCCTCCGAGCTTCGCTCGTGCGGATTGCAGGCGCGCCGTGTCCGAGGAGCGAGGACGGGTGGCCTCCTCTACGCCCGTCCGCGGGAGCGCGAGCGGGGGCGCCCTCTCCAGCTCGTCGTCGGGCACGTGGACACCGTCTGGCCTCTCGGGAGCGTCGAGGAGCTCGGCGTCGAGGCCGGCAACGGCGTCGTGCGCGGTCCGGGCGCGTTCGACATGAAGGGCGGGCTCGTCGAGCTCGTCTTCGCGCTCCGAGCCCTCGCCGAGCATGAGCTCGTCCCCGAGGTCACGCCCGTCTGCCTCGTGAACACCGACGAGGAGATCGGGAGCATCGAGTCGCGCGCGCACCTCGAGCGGCTCGCTCGACGGGCGGTGCGGGCGTACGTCCTCGAGCCGGCGTACGGGCCCTCCGGTCGCCTGAAGACGGCGCGCAAGTCGGCCGGCCACTTCCGCGTCGTCGTGCGTGGGCGGGCCGCGCACGCGGGCGTGAACCCGGAGGAGGGAGCGAGCGCGATCCTCGAGCTCTCGCACCAGATCCAGCGGCTGTTCGCGCTCAACGACCCGAGGCGGGGGATCACCGTGAACGTCGGGATGATCGACGGCGGGCTCGGCGCGAACGTCATCGCGCCCGAGGCGAGCGCCGAGGTCGACGTCCGCGTGCCGACGCTCGAGGACGCTCGACGCATCGAGGCCGAGCTCGAGTCCCTCGAGCCCGTGGGCGAAGGCGTCACCGTCGAGGTGGAGGGCCGCTTCGGGCGTCTGCCGATGGAGGCGACGGCGCGGAACCGGGCCTTGTGGCGGGCCGCGAAGGCCGCCGGCGCGCAGCTCGGGCTCGAGCTCGAGGAGGCCGCGGTCGGCGGCGCCTCCGACGGCAACATCACGAGCCTCTACACGGCGACGCTCGACGGCCTCGGGCCCATCGGCGGCCGCGCGCACGCGCCGGGCGAGCACGTCCTCCTCGCGAGCCTCCCGGAGCGAGCGGCGCTCCTCGCGGTCCTCCTCCTGCTGCCGGCGGAGGCGGCCGCGTGAGCGAGACCCGGGTCGAGCCGCGGGGCGGCAGGCCGAGCTGGGCTCCGGCTGGCGCGAACGTCGTCTACGCGAGCGTGACGAGGATCGCCCCTCTCGAGGGGCACGTCCAGTCGGTCGAGCAGCTCCCCCGCTCGCAGTGGCAGACCGGCGACTTCGCGGCCGCCGTCGTGCTCGACCGCCCGGGCGCTGCGTACACGGTGGAGACGCGGAGCGGGCGCATGGCGGAGGTGATCCCGGGGGACGTGGTCGTCGGCGCGCTCGGCGCGCGCTACGCGACCCTCGAGGCGGTCGGGGACTGGCGGGACGTCGGCGACGACCTCCGCATCGACGCGCTCACGCGCGCCGGCGTCCTCGGGCGCTGCACCTCGCTCGCGCCCGCCTCGCTCGCCTCCCTCGTGCCCCTCCGCTACCTGGGCCACCTCCTCGCCGACGGCAGGAAGCTCGTCCTCAGCGACTTCGTCCCCTCGCTCCCGCCGACCGAGCTCGAGGCGCCGGTCGTGCTCCTCATCGGCACGTCGATGTCGGCGGGGAAGACGACCTCGGCGCGGGTGACGATCCGCCTCCTCCGCGAGCGCGGCCTCCGCGTCGGCGCCGCGAAGGTGACCGGCGTCGCGCGCTACGCCGACGCGCTGAAGATGCGCGACGCCGGGGCCGACCACGTCGTCGACGTCGTCGACGCCGG
>JAVQXS010000062.1:0-7780 GCA_033578065.1 Thermoleophilia bacterium | reverse complement strand
GCCGGGCTCGACGACCTCGTGCGCCGGGGGATCGCCGACCCAGAGCGAGCGGTCATCGCCGGACACTCGTGGGGCGGGTACGTCACGCTGCTCGAGCTCGGGCTCCATCCCGAGCGCTGGCGGTGCGGCGTGGCTGGAGTGCCCGTCGCCGACTACGTCGCGTCGTACGAGGACCTGTCGCCTCTCCTCCAGGCGTACGACCGCGCCCTCCTCGGAGGGAAGACGCCGGCTGAGGTGCCCGAGCTCATGCGCGAGCGCAACCCCATCGAGCACGTCGACCGCGTCGTCGCCCCCGTCCTCATCCTCGTCGGGCGGAACGACAGCCGCTGCCCCTACCGACAGGTCCTGCGCTACGTCGAGCGGCTCCGCGAGCGTCGTCACCCGCACGAGCTGTACGAGTTCGACGCCGGGCACGCCTCGTTCGACGTCGAGGAGCGTATTCGGCAGACAGGCGCGATCCTCTCCTTCCTCGCCCGCCACGTCCCCGGGGTGCGCGTCCCCGACGCGTAGCGCTCCTCAGGCGGCGGGGATCGCGACGACGCCCGGGAGCTCCTTGCCCTCGAGGAGCTCGAGCGACGCGCCGCCGCCCGTCGAGATCCAGGAGATGCGACCGGCGAGGCCGATCTCCTTCACCGCTCGGACGGAGTCCCCTCCCCCGACGACGGTGAACCCGTCCACCGACGCGACGGCCTCTGCCACCGCCTTCGTCCCCTCCGCGAAGCGGGGCCATTCGAAGACCCCCATGGGGCCGTTCCAGAACACGGTTCGGGCCGCGCGGATCGCCGCCGCGAACCGACTCCTCGAGGCGGGGCCGATGTCGAGCCCAAGCCACCCTTCGGGGACAGCGTCGAAGGGGACGACGCAGCTCTCCGCCTCCGGCTCGAAGGCAGCTGCGGCGACGACGTCGGCAGGGAGCGTCGCCTCGTACGGGAGGAGCGAGCGACCCCGGAGCTCCTCGGCCATCTTCCCGCCGACGAGCACCGTGTCCGCCCTTCCCCCGAGGTGGCGGAGCACCCCGAGCTTGTCTTCGACCTTCGCCCCGCCCGCGACGAGCACGAACGGCCGCTCTACGTCGCCGAGGAGGCGGCCGAGCATCTCGAGCTCGCGCTCGAGGAGGAGTCCGGCGTACGCGGGAAGGAGGTGCGCGACCCCCTCCGTGGAGGCATGGGCTCGATGCGCGGAGCCGAAGGCGTCGTTCACGTACAGGTCCATCCCCTCCGCGAGCCGGCGCGCGGTCGCGGGGTCGTTTCGGATCTCCCCTGGGTCGAAGCGCGTGTTCTCGAGCACGCGCACACGCGGGTCGGGGAGGAGCTCGTGCAGCCGCTCGGCGACGGGCGCGAGCGAGTAGGCGGGATCTCGCCCCTGCGGACGCCCGAGGTGCGAGCAGACGACGACCTCGCTCGCGCCGGCGTCGAGGAGGTAGCGCAGCGTGGGGAGCGACGCGTGGATCCGCGTGTCGTCGGCGACACGCCCGCCCTCGTCGAGCGGGACGTTGAGGTCGGCGCGGACGAGGACGCGCTTGCCGACGACGTCGGCCGTGCGGACAGATCGTGGGCGATGCACGTGCGGCCTACCGGGAGGGGAGCAACCTCGCGACGAGATCGACGAGGCGGCACGAGTACCCCCACTCGTTGTCGTACCAGCCGAAGACCTTCACCGTCGTGCCGTGCGCCATCGTGAGCGGGCTGTCGAAGATGCACGAGTACCCGCTCCCGTTGATGTCGGTCGAGACGATGGGGTCGGTCGAGTACTGGAGGATCCCCGCGAGCGGGCCCTCCGCCGCGGCGCGGTAGGCGGCGTTCACCTCCTCGACCGTCACCGGCCGGCCGACGGTGACGACGAGGTCGGTGAGGGAGCCCGTGGCGACCGGGGCGCGGACCGCGACCCCATCGACCTTCCCCTTCAGCTCCGGGAGCACGAGCCCGATCGCCTTCGCGGCCCCGGTCGAGGTCGGGATGAGGTTGATCGCCGCCGCCCGAGCGCGGCGCAGGTCCTTATGGGGGAAGTCGAGGATGACCTGGTCGTTCGTGTACGCGTGGATCGTCGTCATGAACCCGCTCTCGATCCCCGCGAGCTCGTGGAGCACCTTCGCGAGCGGCGCGACGCAGTTCGTCGTGCAGGAGGCATTGGAGACGATGTGGTGCCGCTCGGGGTCGTACTCGTCGTCGTTGACGCCGAGGACGACCGTGAGGTCCGGCTCGGTGGCAGGGGCCGAGATGACGACCTTCCTCGCGCCTGCGTCCAGGTGCTTCTGGGCGCCTGCGCGATCCGTGAAGTACCCGGTGGACTCGACGACGACCTCGACACCGAGCTCGCCCCAGGGCAGCGCAGCGGGGTCGCGCTCCGAGAGCATCCGCACCTCCTCGCCCGCCGCCCGGAGCACGCCGTCGGCGAGCTCGACCTCACCCGGGAAGGGGCCGAGGTTCGAGTCGTAGCGGAGGAGGTGTGCCATCGTCGCGGCGTCGCCGAGGTCGTTGATGGCGACGACCTCGATCTCGGCCCCGAGCGCGTGCTGCGCACGGAAGAAGTTCCGACCGATACGGCCGAAGCCGTTGATCCCCACCCGAATGCCCATCGCAGCGCTCCTCCCTGTCCCGTTGGCCCTGTCCCTCGTCTGATCGGGTTCGAGTCTAACGAGGGCGGTCGCGGCCCTCGCGCGCGGGACTCCCGCCGCCGAGGCTCAGAGGACGACGCCTTCGAGCGCCAGGAGGCGCCGCTTCACGTCGGGCCCCGCGTCCCCATAGCCTCCAATGCCCTCCGCCGCCACCACTCGATGGCACGGGACGACGAGGACGAACCGGTTCCGCGCGCAGACGGTGCCCACCGCCCGCTGCGCCCGGGGGTGCCCCGCGAGCGCCGCGAGCTCTCCGTACGTCACGACCTGCCCCCGGGGGACCGCGCGCAGCGCGCGGAGAACGGACTCCTGGAACGGCGTGCAGCCCTCGAGGTCGAGCGGGACATCCGTGAACTCGACGCTCTCGCCGGCGAGGAACGCCTGTAGGCGCGCGAGGAGATCGGCGGCCTCGTCCGAGAGCGCCGAGTCCGCTCCCTCTCGCCCGCGTGCGGCCGCGTGCGGCGCGTCCGCGGAGACGAGCCCGATCCGGCCGCGGGGCGAGGGGACAGTCTCGCCGAAGCGGAAGGCGTGATCGACGAGGAGCCCCTCGCGGAGCCGAAGCTCGCCCACTCCCCATCCCTCGACCGCGTATCCAACGACCTCGTCCACAGCGAGCGGCACTGCCGCCGCACTCTACCGGCGGCGGCACGCTCACTCCCTCCACTCCCGCTTCCGAGCCGTAGAATCGCGCTGTGAGCGCTCCCGGGATCTTCCGACCGCCCCAGCCGGTGAACGAGCCGGCGAAGGCCTACGCGCCCGGGTCCCCGGAGCGCGCGGAGCTCAAGGAGCGACTGCGGCAGATGGAGGGCGAGCGGATTCGGATCCCGCTCGTCATCGGCGGCAAGGACATCCACACGGACGAGACCTTCGAGGCGGTCATGCCGCATCGCCGCCACCACGTCCTCGCGGACGTGGCGAAGGGCGGCCCCGAGCACGTCGAGCAGGCGATCGAGGCCGCCCGCGCCGCCCACGCCGAGTGGTCGCGGATGCCCTGGCACGAGCGCGCGGCGATCTTCCTCCGCGCGGCCGAGCTCCTCGCCGGGCCCTGGCGCTCGACGCTGAACGCGGCCACCATGCTCAACCAGTCGAAGACGGTCCACCAGGCGGAGATTGACGCCGTCTGCGAGATGGTCGACTTCTGGCGCTACAACGTCGACTACCTCACCCGCATCTACGCCGAGCAGCCGTACTCCCCGACCGGCACCTGGAACCGGATGGAGTACCGCCCGCTCGAGGGGTTCGTGTTCGCCGTGAGCCCCTTCAACTTCACGTGCATCGGCGGCAACCTCTCCACGACCCCCGCGCTCATGGGGAACACCGTCGTCTGGAAGCCGGCCTCGACGGCCGCCGTCTCCGCCTACTACCTCATGCGCCTGCTCCAGGCCGCCGGGCTGCCGGACGGCGTCATCAACCTCGTCTACGGATCGGGGGCGACGATCGGCGACGCAGCGCTCGCGAGTCCCGAGCTCGCCGGGATCCACTTCACGGGCTCGACCGCCGTCTTCAACGGGATGTGGGAGACCGTCGGCCGCAACATCGGCTCGTACCGTAACTACCCACGGGTCGTCGGCGAGACGGGGGGCAAGGACTTCATCCTCGTCCACCCCTCCGCCGAGACGGAAGCGGTGACGACGGCGATCATCCGCGGCGCCTTCGAGTACCAGGGCCAGAAGTGCTCGGCGGCCTCCCGGCTCTACGTGCCCTCGAACCTCTGGCCGGAGCTCCGCGAGCGCCTCGTCGAGGACGTGTCCACGATCACGATGGGCGACGTCGCGGACTTCGAGAACTTCATGGGCGCGGTCATCGACGCCTCGGCGTTCCGCACGCACGCGGAGGCGATCGAGGAGGCGCGTCGGGCGGGCGCGGAGATCCTCACCGGCGGGGAGGTGGACGACTCGGAGGGCTACTTCGTCGCCCCCACGGTCGTCACCACCGACGATCCTCGATTTCGCCTCCTCCGCGACGAGCTCTTCGGACCGATCCTCACCGCGTACGTCTACGACGAGCGCCGCTGGCAGGACACCCTGCGGCTCGTCGATGAGACCGCCCCCTACGGCCTCACGGGAGCGATCTTCGCGACCGAGCGCGCGGCGATCGAGGAGGCTGAGGACGCGCTTCGCTACGCGGCGGGGAACCTCTACGTGAATGACAAGCCGACCGGAGCCATCGTCGGCCAGCAGCCGTTCGGGGGCTCGCGCGCGAGCGGGACGAACGACAAAGCGGGCTCGATGTGGAACCTCGTCCGCTGGGTCTCCCCGCGCACGGTGAAGGAGACGTTCCTGCCGCCCACGGACTACCGCTACCCGTTCCTCGCCCCGGACGCGTAGCCGGGGCAGACCCTCCGAGGCGAGGTTCCACGGCGGCCGCGCGGGCGGCGGGTGAGGGAGAGGCGGCCCGGTGCTCGTTCGGATCCTCGACGCGATCGAGACCTTCATCGACCGGCTCGGGTCGGTCGATCCGCTGCCTCTCTCGCTCGCCATCGGCTGCCACCTCCTGAAGATGGGGTGCACGGCGATGGCGTGGCGGAACGCGCTCGCCGCCGCCTACCCCGGAAGCGTCGTGCGCTGGCGCTCGATCTACGGCGCCTACCTCGCGGGCGTCGGGGTGAACGCGATCGCCCCCGCACGCGCGGGAGACGCGGTGCGGATCGTCCTCGCCCACCGCGCGATCGCGGACAGCACGTACACGACGGTCATCTCGAGCACCGCCGTGCTCGCGCTCTTCGACGCGACCGTCGCCGGCCTCCTCCTCGCCTGGGCGATCGCGACGGGCACGCTTCCCGGCCTCGAGGTCCTCTCGACGCTCGAGGGCTTCGACTTCGCGTGGCTCCTCTCCCGGCCGCTCCTCTTCCAGCTCCTCGTCTCGGCGCTCTTGCTCGCGCTCGTCCTCGTCGCCGTCTGGGCGCGAGGGCACGTCGCGAACCTCGGGCAGCGCATCGGGCAGGGCTTCCGCATCCTCCGGCCTCCCCGTCGCTACCTCGGGCGCGTCGCGCTCTGGCAGGCGGCTGACTGGGTGCTCCGGCTGGCGACGATCGCGTTCCTCCTCAGGGCCTTCGACATCCCGCTGTCGCTCGAGCGCGTGCTCCTCGTCCAGGTGTCCCAGAGCCTGGCGACGCTCCTCCCGGTGACGCCCGCCGGCATCGGCACGGAGCAGGCGCTCCTCGTCGTCCTCCTGAGTGGTGCCGCGCCAGCGTCGGTGCTCCTCGCGTTCAGCGTCGGAGCGAAGATCACCCTCACGATCACGAACGTCGTCGCGGGGTTCGCCGCGCTCGCCCTCACGCTCCGCACGGTGCGCTACTCGAGGGTGCTCGAGCGACAGGTGAGCGCTGCTGAGGAGCCTCGCGACTCGGCCTGAAGGCGGCAGCCTCCGAGCACGCTCAGCGGGGGCCCGCCTTGTGGAGCTGGGCGTACAGGGAGCGCGCGACCCGCGGAGGCAGCCCGGGCACGCCCTCGAGCTCCTCCTGACTCGCATCGAGGAAGCGCTCGACCGAGCCGAAGTGGCGGAGGATCGCGCGCCGTCGAGCAGGGCCGACGCCCACGAGGCTCTCGAAGATCGTCTCCAACGAGCGCGCTCCGCGACGGCGGCGGTGCTGGCGGAGGGCGACGCGGTGCGCCTCGTCCCGGATGCGCTGGAGGAGCTGGAGCCCTGGGCGACGGGGATCGAGCACCACGGGCGCGCTCGACCCTGGCACGAAGACCTCTTCCTGCCGCTTCGCGAGCGCGATGACGGCGATCCGGGGAAGGCCAAGCTCGGCGAGGGCGCCGAGAGCCGCCCCGAGCTGCGCCTTGCCACCGTCGATGACGACGAGGTTCGGGACCCGGAGGAAGCTCTCGTCGACCTCCCCCTCGCGGGCGCGCAGGAACCGTCGGAGCACTGCCTCGCGAATTGCCCCCACGTCGTCCTGGCCGTCGAGCCCGCGGATGACGAAGGTGCGGTAGTGCGCGCTCCTCGGGCGTGCGTCCTCGAAGACGACCATCGAGGCGACGATGGCCTCGCCCTGGAGGTTCGAGACGTCGAAGCACTCGATGCGCACGGGCAGGCTCTCGAGGTTGAGCGCCTCGCGCAGCTCCTCGAGGGCGGCGACGCGTCGCAGCCGCGCCGCCTCCTGCTCGGCGGCGTCCGACTCGAGCGCGAGCCGCGCATTCTCGATCGCGAGCTCCACAAGGCGGCGCTTCTCGCCGCGACGCGGGGCTCGTACCTCCACCGGACCGCCCCTGCGCTCCGCGAGCACCTCCTCGACCGGAGCCACGTCGGCGAGCACGGGCGGCACGAGCACGAGCGGCGGGACGCTCGGCGCGGCCCCGTAGTACTCGAGGAGGAACGCCTCGAGGACGGCGGCGGCGCCCTCCTCGGCGACGTTCTCGAGGTGGAACCCGTAGCGGTCGATCACCTTCCCGTCGCGGAGCGGGAAGACCTGGACCGCGGCCCGCTCCCCCTCAAGCGCGAGACCGACGACGTCGGTGGAGCCGACCGAGCGGCGCTCGGCCGCCTGGCGCTCCGCGAGGTGGCGCACCGCGAAGAGGCGGTTCCGGTAGCGGGCGGCGTCCTCGAATCGCTCCTCCGCAGCCGCCTCGCGCATCCTCGCCTCGAGCTCGCGCTGGATCGGGTCGGTGTCGCCGGCGAGGAAGCGGACGACGCCCTCGATGACGCGCCCGTACTCCTCGCGGGAGACAGCTCCGACGCACGGGGCGAGGCAGCGGTCGATGTGGTAGTCGAGGCAGGGAACGCCCGAGTGGCGCCCGGGACGGGGGCCTTCGCAGGGGCGGAAGCGGAAGGCCCGGTTCAGCACGTCGAGGGTCTGGCGCACCTTCTTCGCGTTCGCGTAGGGGCCGAAGTAGACGGTGTCCCGCCGGTGACGCTCGCGCGTGAACATCACCCGCGGGTACTCATCCGCCACGGTCACCGCGATGTACGGGAACGACTTGTCGTCCCGGAGGCGGATGTTGAACGGCGGTCGGTAGCGCTTCACGAGACTCTGCTCGAGGTGGAGCGCCTCCGCCTCGGAGCGGGTGACGATCGTCTCGACGTCCGCAGCGCGCTCGCGCAGGAGCGCCGCTCCGGGACGGCCCTCGCCGCCCCGGAGGTAGCTGCGGACGCGCGCTCGCAGCGACGTCGCCTTCCCCACGTACAGGAGGTCGCCCTGGCGGCCCAGCATTCCGTACACGC
>JAVQXS010000061.1:0-7866 GCA_033578065.1 Thermoleophilia bacterium | reverse complement strand
GATCGAGGGGGATGGTGACGCTCGAGAGGCTCGGGTCGGTCTGGCGCGCCGCCGAGTACGCGGCGAGCGCGTCCGCATGCGAGAGGACGTTGTCGGCGACGACGAGCGCGCCGGGCTCGAGCTGGGGACGGACGAGCCCGAAGAGCTCCTCGTACTCGCGCTTCTCGGCGTCGAGGAAGACGAGGTCGAAGGGATCGCCGAGGTCCCGCAGGATCGTCCGCGCGTCACCCTCCACGAGCTCCGCCCACTCCTCGAGTCCCGCCTCGGCGATGTTCCGACGCCAGGCGGCGCACTTCACCGGGTCCCGCTCGAGCGAGAGGACGGTCCCCCCGAGCACCCGGGCGCCGGCGGCGAGCCAGATGGAGGAGTACCCGCGCGAGCCTCCGATCTCGAGGACGGCGATCCCCGGCTGGGAGGCCGCGAGGGCGAAGAGGAAGCGACCCGTGGCCGGAGGAACCTGGAGCGAGCGCTGCGCCTCGGGGAGGCCGGCCTCGCGCTCGGCTCGATCCTCGTGCTCAAGCCGAGCGAGCGTCGCGAGGACGCGCTCGTCGAGCATCACTCCTCCACGTCCACGACGACCATGCCGTCGACGACCGACACCGGGAAGGTTCGGACGGGCCGGTACGCCGGCAACGTCAGGGGGACGCCGGTGCGGAGGTCGAAGCGCGCGCCGTGGCGAGGGCAGGTGACGACGCACGCCTCCGGCTCCCAGTCGCCCTCGCAGAGGGGCCCGTCGTCGTGCGAGCAGCGATCCTCGATCGCGAGGAGCTCGTCCCCGCAGCGGTAGACCCCGATGAGGAGCCCGCCAGCCGCGACGAGCCGCATCGTGCCCCGTCGCAGCTCCTCGATCGGCGCAACCTCGACGCGCACGTCTCAGTCGAGGACGAGGTCCTTCGCAGCGGTTCCCCACTCCTCGGGGAGGGGCGTCCCGCGCGCCTTATGGAGCGCGAGCTTGAGGACCCCGAGCCCGAGGATGGCGCACTTGAGCCGCACGGGCGTGAGCGGGATCCCGAGCTCCTCGAGGAGCTCCTCCTTCGGCATGAGCGCAACCTCCTCCGCGCGGCGGCCCTTCACGAGCTCGGAGAGCATCGAGGTCGCGGCCTGGCTGATCGCGCAGCCGCGCCCGTCGAAGCCGACCTCCTCGATGACGTCTCCCTCGCCGAGGCGCACCGTCACCGCGACCTCGTCTCCGCAGAGCGGGTTCTGGCCCTCCGCGCGCGCGTCCGCGGGATCGAGGAGCCCGTGGTTCCGCGGGTTCTTGTAGTGGTCGAGGATGAGCTCGCGGTAGAGCTGCTCGAGCTCGCCTGCGCTCACCTGAACGTCCTCCGCACGCGATGGAGACCCTCGACGAGGCGATCGATCTCCTCGCGGACGGTGTAGAGGTAGAAGCTCGCGCGGTTCGTCGCGGTCACGCCGAGGCGACGCATGAGCGGCTGGCAGCAGTGGTGGCCAGCCCGGATGGCAACCCCCTCGTAGTCGAGGACTTGGGCCACGTCGTGCGGATGGACCCCCTCGACGCTGAAGGAGACGATCCCCGCTCGCCGCTCGACCGGCGGGCCGTACGTCGTGACCCACGGAAGCTCGCCGAGCCGGCCGAGGGCGTACTCGGTGAGCTCGTGCTCGTGGCGCTCGATGGCGTCGAAGCCGATCGCGCGGAGGTAGTCGATCGCAGCGGCGAACCCCACCGCTTCCGCCATGGGAGACGTGCCGGCCTCGAACTTGTGCGGAAGCTCACCCCAGGTCGTGCGATCGGCTCCCACGGCCCGGATCATGTGGCCACCGGTGAGGAAGGGCTCCATCCCCTCGAGGATCTCCGCCCGTCCCCAGAGCGCGCCGACCCCGCTCGGCCCGCACATCTTGTGCGCGGAGAGGGCGAGGAAGTCGCAGCGGAGCGCCTGGACGTCGACGACGCGGTGCGGCGCCGCCTGCGCGGCGTCGGCGACCATGATCGCCCCCCGCTCGTGCGCCCAGTCGGCGAGCGCCTCGATCGGGTTCACCGTCCCGAGCGCGTTCGAGACGGCCGCGGCGGCGACGACCTTCACCTGCCCATCGCCCGCGACCTCGTCGAGCGCGTCGAGGCGGAGCTCGCCGGCATCGTCGAGCGGGAGCATGCGGAAGTCGGCGCCCGTCCGCCCGGCGACGTACTGCCAGGGGACGAAGTTCGAGTGGTGCTCGAGCTCGGTGACGACGACGACGTCGCCCGGGCCGAGGTTCGTGAGCCCCCAGGCGTAGGCGACGAGGTTGATCGCCTCGGTCGCGTTGCGGACGAAGATCACCTCCCGCGCCGAGGGCGCGTTGAGGAGCGCGCGCACCGTCTCCCGAGCGGACTCGAGCCCCTCGGTCGCGCGCTCCGCGAGCTCGTAGACGCCCCGGTGGACGTTCGCGTACGAGGTCTCGTAGAACGTCCGCATCGCGTCGAGCATCTGCCTCGGCTTCTGCGAGCTCGCAGCACTGTCGAGGAAGGCGAGCGGCTTGCCGTGGAAGCGCTGCTCGAAGATGGGGAAGTCCGCTCGCAGGCGGTGCGCGTCGAGCGCGGGCTTCGCGGTCACGGCCACGGTCGAATCGTAGTCGCACGCCCGAGGTGAGCCGTCCCCCGGGGCTCAGCCTCCTCCTACCCGAGATCGACGCGCCCGTTGCCGGACGCGCGCTCGAGCGCCCGGCGGCGGATGCGGAGCGTCTCCACCGCCCCCTCGAGCACCTCGCAGAGCCGCTCGAGCCGCGAGCGCTCGGAGGTGTCGGCGAGCAGCTCGAGCTTCAGCTCGTCATCGAGCTCGACGTGCGCGGCGATGACGAAGGAGAGCTGCGGGTGGTCGGGATGGGGCAAGGGGACGTCGCTCCGCGCGAGCGCTCGGAGGCGGGCGAAGAGCGAGAGCGCGCGCTCGATGAGCTCGGGCGCGGAGGGGTCGTCCTCGTCGTCGAGCGGCAGCACCTCGCCCGTGTGGAAGCTCTCGCCGCTCGTGAGCTCGAGGAGCCGGAACCGATCACGACCCTCGACGAGGATGTTCAGGCGTCCGTCCGCGAAGCGCGTGAGCACCTCGACGACCGCGGCCCGCGTCCCCACGTCCCGGATCCCCTCGTCGTCGGCGAAGACGAGTCCGAACTCCTCGTCTGCGGCGAGGCACCGTCCGATGAGCTCCTTGTAGCGCTCCTCGAAGATGTGGAGCGGGAGTCGCTCGGTCGGCAGGAGCACGACCCCGAGCGGGAAGAGGCCGATCTCCGTCACGACGCAAGCCTAGATCAGCGTCGCGACAGGCAAGCGCCCCGCCCATCCGGAAGCACGGGGCCGTGAGCCCGAGCGCCGCGAGCGCGGACTACCTCCGCTCGAGGTCGAGCGCCGCCGAGTTGATGCAGTAGCGAAGGCCGGTCGGCTCCGGGCCGTCGTCGAAGACGTGCCCGAGGTGGCCACCGCACGTGGCGCAACGAACCTCGGTTCGAACCATCCCGTGGCTCGTGTCGATCTCCGTGAGGACGCTGTCCGACGAGGCCGGCTCGAAGAAGCTCGGCCAGCCGGTTCCCGAGTCGAACTTCGCCTCGGAGCGGAAGAGCTCCGAGCCGCACCCCGCGCAGCGGTAGGTGCCCTCGTCGTGCTCGTCCCAGTAGGCCCCGGTGAAGGGCGGCTCCGTCCCCGCCTCCCGGAGCACGTGGTACCGCTCGGGCGTCAAGCGTGCCCTCCACTCCTCCTCGGTCAGCTCGAGCCACTCGCCCACGTCCCAGGATCAGGCCTCGGGGATCCGCGCCTCGAGCGCGGCTGCGAGCGCCTCGCGCACAGGCTCGAGCTCGACCCGGTCAAGGACGTCCTGGAAGAAGCCGCGCACGATGAGCCGCTCGGCCTCCGCGCGGGAGAGTCCACGCGCCATGAGGTAGAAGAGCTGCTCGCGATCGATCTGGCCGAGCGTCGCGCCGTGGGTGCAGCGCACATCGTTGGCCATGATCTCGAGGCCGGGGATCGAGTCCGCGTGCGCCGTCTTCGAGAGGAGGAGGTTCCGGTTCTCCTGGTAGGCGTTCGTGCGCTGCGCTCCCTCCTCGACCCGGATCATCCCGCGCCAGACCGCCCGCGCGGCGTCGCGCAGCGCGCCCTTGAAGGCGAAGTCGGAGGTCGTCGAGGGCGCCAGGTGCTCCTGGAAGGTGTCGTAGTCGAGGTGCTGGGTTCCGTCGGCGAAGTAGGCGCCGGTGACGCGCGAGGTCGCGCCCGGGCCGGCGAGGTCGTTCTGGATGCGCACCTTCCCCTTCGCGGAGCCGAAGCCGCCGGCGACCCAGTCGAGCTCGGCGTCCCGCTCGACGCGAGCGTGGTGCGACGCGAAGTGCCACGTGCGCCGGGAGAGGTTCTGGACCGACACGTACTCGACCTTCGCGCCGTCCCGGACGACGATCTCCACCGCGGCGTTCGAGTACCCCTCGAGGTCGGGCGACGCGGAGGCGTACTCCTCGACGAGCGTGAACCGGCTCCCCGGCTCGGCGACGATCAGGAGGCGCCAGAAGAGCGCGCCGCCCTCGAGGGCGTTCGCGATCCGGGCGTAGAGCGGCTTCTCGAGCACGACCCCGTGCGGCACGTGCACGAGGAGGCCGTGCTTCCAGAGGGCCGCGTTGTGCGCCGCGAACTTCTCGTCCCAGCCGACGAGCGAGTAGAGGAGCTCGTAGTCCTCCGGGAGTGGCTCGAAACGGATCCCCTCGGGAGCGCGCTCGATCTCGATGCCGCCCTCGCCGGCGACGGCGACACCCGCGACGTCGAGGTGAAGGAGCGACGCCGGGGCGGCGATCCCCGACGCCCCGTTGACCCGCCAGGCGTCAGGATCGAAGCCGGAGAGGTCGGTGAACCGCCAGTGCTCGTCCCGCGTCGTGGGGAGCGGGAGCGCGCGGTAGCGCTCGAGGAGCTCGATCCTCGCCACGGCTACTCCTTCGGCGCGTACCGACGGTGGAGCATGAGGGCGTTCCCGTCCGGGTCGGCGAAGAGCGCCATGTGGCAGACGCCCGAGTCGATGGTCTCGCCGTGGAACTCGACCCCCTTCGCCTCGAGCTCACGCCGCGCCTCGTCGACGTTCGGCACGCGCAGCGCGATCGGCGCCGTGTGCGGGCCGCGGAACTCCTGCCCGAGGTTCTTCGGATCGACGAGGTAGAGGAACGCGTTCTCCCCGAGCCGGAACTCGGGCCACGCGCCCTCGCTCGTCTGCTCGAGCCCAAGCGTGTCCCGGTAGAAGGCCGTCGAGCGCTCGAGGTCCGTCACGGGCACCCCGAGGAAGTCGGTGCGCTCGACGATCACCCGACCGACCCTTCCATCTGGAGCTGGATGAGGCGGTTCATCTCCACCGCGTACTCGAGCGGGAGCTCCTTCGTGATCGGCTCGACGAATCCGGAGACGATCATCGCGCTCGCCTCGGCCTCCGACAGCCCGCGGCTCATGAGGTAGAAGAGCTGCTCCTCGCCGATCTTCGAGACCGTCGCCTCGTGTCCGAGGTCGACGTCCGACTCGTCGACCTGGATGTACGGGTACGTGTCTGAGCGCGACTCCTCGTCGAGGATGAGGGCATCGCAGACGACCTTCGAGCGCGAGCCGACAGCACCCTTCGCCACCTCGAGCAGCCCACGGTAGCCCGCCCGGCCGCCGTCCTTCGAGATCGACTTCGACGTGATCACCGACGACGTCCGTGGCGCGACGTGCACGACCTTCCCGCCCGCGTCCTGGTGCTGGCCCTTCCCGGCGAAGGCGATCGAGAGCACCTCGCCGTGCGCGCCCTCGCCGAGGAGCCAGATCGCGGGGTACTTCATCGTCACCTTCGAGCCGAGGTTCCCATCGACCCACTCCATCGTCGCGCCCTCGTAGGCGACGGCCCGCTTCGTGACGAGGTTGTAGACGTTGTTCGACCAGTTCTGGATCGTCGTGTAGCGGCACCGCCCGCCCTTCTTGACGATGATCTCGACCACCGCCGAGTGCAGCGAGTCGGACGAGTAGATGGGTGCGGTGCAGCCCTCGACGTAGTGCACGTACGCGTTCTCGTCGACGATGATGAGGGTGCGCTCGAACTGGCCCATGTTCTCCGCGTTGATGCGGAAGTACGCTTGGAGCGGCATCTCCACCTTCACGCCCGGCGGCACGTAGATGAAGGAGCCGCCCGACCACACGGCGGAGTTGAGCGCCGCGAACTTGTTGTCGTTCTGCGGGATAACGGTGCCGAAGTACTGCTTCACAAGCTCCTCGTGCTCGCGCAGCCCCGAGTCCATGTCGAGGAAGATGACGCCCTGCGCCTCGAGGTCCTCGCGGAGCTTGTGGTAGACGACCTCGGACTCGTACTGCGCACCAACGCCTGCGAGGTAGCGCTTCTCCGCCTCCGGGATGCCGAGCTTGTCCCACGTCTCCCGGATCTCGGAGGGAAGCTCGTCCCAGGACGAGGCCTGCTTCTCCGTCGGCTTGATGTAGTAGTAGATCGAGTCGAAGTCGATCCCGGAGAGGTCCGCACCCCAGGTCGGGAGCGGCCGCGCGAGGAAGTAGTCGAGCGAGCGGTGCCGGAACTGCCGCATCCACTCGGGCTCGCCCTTGTGCTCGGAGATCGCGTCGATGAGCTCGTGCGAGAGCCCGCGCGGCGACTTGTAGAAGTACTCCTCGGGATCCGACCAGCCGTACTGGTACTCCGACCGGATCTCCCGAACGACGTCGGTCTCGTGCTTCGTGCTCACGACTCACCTCCCGCCGTGACCGCGGGCGCGAACGCCTCGTAGCCCTCGGCTTCGAGCCGCTCGGCGAGCTCCGGCCCGCCCTCCGCCACGATACGCCCGTCGACGAAGACGTGGACGAAGTCCGGCTCGATGTAGTTGAGGATGCGCTGGTAGTGGGTGATGACGAGCGCGCCCATGTCGGGCCCGACGAGCTCGTTCACCCCCCGCGCGACGATCTTCAGCGCGTCGATGTCGAGGCCCGAGTCGGTCTCGTCGAGGATGGCGATCTTCGGGCGCAGCATCGCCATCTGGAGGATCTCGACCCGCTTCTTCTCCCCGCCCGAGAAGCCGTCGTTGAGGTACCGGGAGGCGAGCTCGCGCGGCACCTTGAGCTTCTCCATCGCCTCGAGGAGGCTCTTCCGGAACTCGGGGATCGGGATCGGATCGTCCTCGCCGCCGCGCGCCGCCTTCCGCTGCGCGTTGATCGCGCTCCGGAGGAAGCTCGTGACCGTCACCCCAGGGACGGCGTGCGGGTACTGGAAGGCGAGGAAGAGGCCCCGCTGGGCGCGCTCGTCCGCCTCGAGCTCGGTGAGGTCCTCGCCGTCGAGGAGGATCTCGCCTTCGGTGATCTCGTACGCGGGATGGCCCATGAGCGCGTACGCGAGCGTCGACTTCCCCGAGCCGTTCGGCCCCATGAGCGCGTGCTTCTCGTTCGCCGCGACCGTGAGGTCGACGCCCTTGACGATCTCGGTGCCGTCCTCGAGCGCGACGTGCAGGTTTCGGATCTCGAGCGTTGCCATGCGAAGCGAGGTACCTCCGAGGTCGATACGCGGGAGAGCCCGCCTCGCGGATGGTAGCCGGACCGGATTCGGCCGGAGTCGAGCGACCTGCCTTCGCAGGCGGAAGACGACGACACTCGCGGAGGGGAGGCGCGCTCCGATCTGCCGGCTCCCCGACGGCGAGCACGGCCGCCGTGCCCGGCTGAGGCCCGCCTCAAGAGAGGAAGCGCGAGCGCCGGTGACACGGATCCCAGAGCGGCCCATCCGCACGAGAGCCCAGTGCTTCGCTCCGATAGACGCTCCTGCGGGGAGGACGCTTCAACCGGCGGGCTGCGGCTGCTAACGTGCGCGCATGCCCTTCGGCATCTCCATCTGGGAGCTCCTCATCCTCCTCGTCGTGCTCCTCCTCGTCTTTGGGGCGAAGCGTCTGCCGGAGATG
>JAVQXS010000060.1:0-7940 GCA_033578065.1 Thermoleophilia bacterium | reverse complement strand
GAGGACGCCGACGAGCGCGCCACCGGCCCAGAGCCCGAGGAGCGCGGCCACGAGCCCCTTGGCCATGTCGAGGAGCGCGACGGCCGTCCCGAGCCGGCGCCCGTACGCGCGGAAGACGTTTGACGCGCCGACGTTCCCGCTCCCCTGCGCGCGGATGTCCTCGCCGCGGAGGAGCCGTGGAAGCCAGTACGCGAAGGGGAGCGACCCGAGGAGGTACCCGCCGAGGATGGCGGCGAGCTCTGCCACGCCCTACGGCACGGGGATGCGATACGCCTCGACCCACCCGTTGACGACGCGCCAGTCGAGGTTCCGGAAGAACGCCTCGATGTAGGACGCGCGGTCGGTCTGGTAGTCGAGGAAGTACGCGTGCTCGTAGACGTCGAGCGCGACGAGCGGCGTCGCGTTCCAGACGGGGAACGTGTTCTGGGCGTCCCCAACGTAGTTGAAGAGCCTGCCCTCGTCCCAGTCGTACGCCGTCCACGCCCACCCACGGCCGGCCATACCGGTGGCTGCGAGGTCCGCTCGCCAGGCCTCGGCCGACCCGAAGTCGCGCTCGATCAAGGCCGCGATCGGGCCTTCGGGGTCACCGCCCGACCCACCCAGGTGCTCGAAGTACACCTCGTGGTTCTTGATCCCCCCGACCGCGAAGGTGAGCTCGACCTTGAGCGCGCGCAGCTCGGAGGACACCTGGTTCGCCGCCGAGAGGTCGACGTCGGCGAGCTGGCCGAGGATCTCGTTCCGCTTCGCGACGTAGCCCCGGTAGAGCCGGTGGTGGGCCTCGATCGTCGTGCGGGAGATGCCGTCGAGCTCGAGGAGCGCCGGCTTGAGCTCGCGGGGCGTGATCTCGACGAACGTCGTCATCGGAGCGTCCTCCAGGTCGGGCGGGAACGCCGAGGAGCATATCCTTCCCCCGAACCGGCATCCGAAGGAGAGGAGCGAACGAGATGGCATTCACCCTTCCCCCGTTGCCGTACGACTTCGGCGCGCTCGAGCCCCACATCGACGCGCGGACGATGGAGATCCACCACGGCAAGCACCACCAGGCGTACGTGGACAACGCGAACAAGGCGCTCGAGGGAACCGAATGGGCCGACCGCTCGGTCGAGGACGTGCTGCGGAACATCGACCAGATCCCCGAGGACAAGCGCACCGCCGTCCGCAACAACGCCGGCGGGCACGCGAACCACACGCTCTTCTGGGAGATCATGTCGCCGGACGGCGGAGGAGAGCCGAGCGGCGAGCTTGCCGACGCGATCGCGGATGCCTTCGGCGACGTCGCCTCCTTCAAGGAGACGGTGACCCAGAACGGCATCACCCGCTTCGGCTCCGGCTGGACGTGGGTCGTGTGGGACGGGTCAGGCCTGCAGGCGTACTCGACCGCGAACCAGGACTCGCCGCTCATGGAGGGCCACGTGCCGATCCTCGGGATCGACGTCTGGGAGCACGCCTACTACCTCCTCTACCAGAACCGGAGACCCGACTACCTCGCCGCGTGGTGGAACGTCGTCAACTGGGACGCGGTCGCGGCGAAGCTCGCCGCGGCACGCGGGTAGTCCACGCGGAGTCGTCCGAGACGCGCGGGCGGGACGCCGGAGCGGAGGCGTCCCGCCCGCCGGAGACCGCGCTATCGTCGGTCGTCGTGAGCGACCGTCCCGTCCGCACGCAGTACGAGGACTTCGCGCGCCACGTCCTCGAGCACGGTGTCCCGAAGGACGACCGCACCGGAACGGGCACCGTGAGCGTGTTCGGCTACCAGATGCGCTTCGACCTGTCCGAGGGCTTCCCGCTCGTGACCACGAAGAAGGTGCACTTCAAGTCGGTAGCGTACGAGCTCCTCTGGTTCCTGCGCGGCGACTCGAACGTCCGCTGGCTGCAGGAGCACGGGGTGACGATCTGGGACGAGTGGGCAGATGAGGACGGCGAGCTCGGGCCCGTCTACGGCGTCCAGTGGCGGAGCTGGCCGACCCCGGAGGGGGGCTCCGTCGACCAGATCGCCGAGGTCGTGCGGCTCCTCCGCGAGGAGCCCGACTCACGGCGGATCGTCGTCAGCGCCTGGAACGTCGCCGAGCTCCCGAAGATGGCGCTCGCGCCCTGCCACGCGCTCTTCCAGCTCCACGTCGCCGGCGGCGAGCGGCTCTCGTGCCAGGTCTACCAGCGGAGCGCGGACGTCTTCCTCGGTGTCCCCTTCAACATCGCGAGCTACGCGCTCCTCACGCACCTGCTCGCCCACCAGTGCGACCTCGTCCCCGGCGAGCTCATCTGGACCGGGGGCGACTGCCACATCTACGCGAACCACCGGGAGCAGGTGCTCGAGCAGCTCTCGCGCGAGCCCTTCCCGTTCCCCGAGCTCCGGCTGCGACGACGGCCGCGGACGATCTTCGACTACCGCTACGAGGACTTCGAGCTCGTCGACTACGTCCACCACCCGGCGATCCGCGCGCCGGTCGCCGTGTGAAGGTCACCGTCGTCGCCGCCATCGCGCGCGGCGGCGTCATCGGCCGCGACGGCGCGATCCCCTGGCGGCTCCCCGAGGACCTCGCGCGCTTCAAGGCGCTCACGACCGGCCACGCCGTCGTCATGGGCCGGAGGACGTGGGAGTCGCTCCCTGCCCGCTTCCGACCCTTGCCCGGCCGCCGAAACGTCGTCCTGACCCGGAACCCGAGCTGGGAGGCTCAGGGCGCCGAGCGCGCAGCCTCGCTCGAGGAGGCGCTCGAGCTCGTCGAGGACGAGGAGGGCGTGTTCGTCATCGGCGGCGCGGAGCTCTACGCCGCCGCGCTCCCGCTCGCGGACGAGCTCGCGTTGACGGAGATCGACCTCGAGGTCGAGGGCGACACGGTCTTCCCGGAGTGGGACCGCGCCGCGTTCGAGGAGGTCTCGCGCGAGGACGGTGTCTCGAGGGACGGGACGCGCTTCGCCTTCGTCACCTACCGCAGGCGGCTCAGGGGGCGAGGGTCAGAAGCTTCGACCGCCGGGGGCGGTCGCGAGTGACGAGCGAGAGGGCGTGGACGCGGCTCGGGGCCGCGATGAGGTCGTCCACGGCGTCGCCCGCGAGGGCACGAGCGACCGGTCGCCGAGCGTCGAACAGGACGCTGGACGCTCAGACGGCCTCGGCGAGCTCGAGGACGGCCTCGCGGAAGACCTCGGTGTGGAGGTCGACGTCGGCCTCCGTCGTCGCCGGCGACATGAGCGCCATGTTGTGGAACGGCGTGAGCAGGATGCCCCGGTTGAGCGCGTACAGGTGCAGGTACCGCTCGAGCGCGAAGTTCCCGGCCTCGTGCGCCTCGCCACCGCTCCGCGGACGGTGCGGGCTGAAGAGGTACTCGGCGCGGCAGCCGAGTCGGGTCACGTGCCACGGCAGCCCGGACTCGGCGATCGCCGCCTCGACGCCATGCGTCCAGCGCTCGGCGAGCGCGATCATCCGCGCGAACGCCTCCTCGGTCAGCACCTCCGCGAGCGTCGCCCGCATGGCGGCGAGCGAGAGCGCGTTCGCGGCGAGCGTCCCTCCGACCCCGCCGACGTCGATGTCCTCGAGCGTGATCGTGCCCGCAAGCCGGGCGGCGACCTCCTCTGAGAGCCCGTACGCCGCGGCGGGGATGCCGCCGGCGATCGGCTTGCCGATGGTGACGATGTCCGGCTCGAGGCCCTCCGCCTTCGTGAAGCCGCCGGGGCCGCAGCAGATCGTATGCGTCTCGTCGATCGCGAGCAGCGTCCCGGAGCGGCGGGTGAGCTCGCGAAGCGCAGCGTGGAATCCCGGCTCCGGATGGACGATGCCAACGTTCGTGAGCGCGGGCTCGGTGAGGACGAGCGCGACGTCGCCGTGGCCAAGCTCGCGCTCGAGACCATCGACGTCGTTGAACTCGACGACGCGCGTCGTCTCGGCGGGGTGCACCGGCGGGCCGAGGTTCCCTCGCCGCGGGACGACGTGGCCGTCCTCGAGCGTCGCGAACGCCTCGTCGACCGTCCCGTGGTAGCACCAGTTGAAGACGAGCACCTTCGGACGTCCGGTGAGGTGGCGCGCGAGCCTGATCGAGAAGCGGTTCGCGTCCGTCGCCGTGAGCGCGAACTGCCAGGAGGAGACGCTGAAGCGCCGCGTGAGCTCCTGCGACACCCAGAGGGCGTCCTCGCTCGGGAGCATGAGCGTGATCCCCTTCGCCGCCTGCTCGGCGAGCGCGCGCAGCGTCGGCTCGGGCGCGTGACCCGTCATCGATCCGGTGTCGCCGAGGCAGAAGTCGACGTACTCGTGTCCGTCCACGTCGACGAAGCGCGCGCCCTTCGCCTCCTGCACGTACACGGGGAATCCGCCCGGCCACTTCCGCATCCAGAGCATGGGAACGCCCTCGAAGAGCGTCCTCGCGGCGCGCTCGTGGAGCTCGCGCGAGCGTGGGTGCGTCTCGGCGAAGCGGCGCTCCTCGCGCTCCTGGAGCTCGGCGAGGCGCTCGGCCGAGGGGCTCATGCCCCCACCCAGGCCGTCGTCGACCGATCGACGACGAGCGTCCCGCCGTCGACGGGTACCGCGGCGCCGGTGACGGAGCTCGCCTCGTCCGAGAGGAGGAAGGCGACGACGGCGGCGACCTCGTCTGGCTCGGCCGGACGGCGGAGAGGATGCTCGCCAACCCGGGCAGCGTCCCCGATGCCCGCGTTCAGGACGAGCGCGTCGACTCCGCCGAGCTCGGCGCGGGCGACGGCGACGAGCTCGTCCGCGAGACGCGGATCGGCGACGTCCCCCGGGACGACGAGGGCGCGCTCGAGCTCCGCCGCGACGCGCTCGAGGGGCTCGCGGCGGCGGCGGGCAAGGGCGAGACCGTAGCCGTCGCGGTCGAGCCGTCGGGCGACGGCGGTACCGAGACCGGTCCCCGCCTCGGTCACGAGGGCGACGCGCACGCGCTCAGGGCCGCCTGATCCCGAGCACGCGCGCCTTCCACGGCCCGCGCGGCGCCTCGACCGTCACGACGTCCCCGACCGTCGCCCCCATGAGCGCGCGGCCGAGCGGCGAGTCGGGCCCGACACCGCCGACCGCCGAGATCTCGACCTCCATCGTCTCGCCGTGCTCGTCGGCGATCTCGACGATGGAGCCCACGCCCACGTGCTCGTCCGTGTCGTGGTCGACGACGATGGCGTTCGCGAGGCGCTCGCGGAGCTTCCGGATACGGGCCTCGAGCAGGCCCTGCTCGTTCTTCGCCGCGTGGTACTCGAAGTTCTCGGAGAGGTCGCCGAACGAGCGCGCCGTCCTGATCGCCTCGACGATCTCGGCACGCCGTGGCCCCTCGAGCTCGGCGAGCTCGGCCTCGAGGGCTGCGCGCTGGGCGGGCGTGAGGTGCTCGCGCTTCCGCTCGGTCACGGCGCTAAACGTACCTCCGATGAGGCCGTACGACGTTCGTCGTGCAGACATGACGCGGCGGGACTAGGCTCTCGGTTCTCCAAACGTCGATCAGTCCACCGTCGAGCGAAAGAAAGGAGCGTATGTCGTGGCGACCGACCTTGAGCGCTTCGTCGAGGCCGAGGGCCGTGCCGAGCTCGTGAAGGAGGTTCGGCAGCGGATCGACGCCGAGGGCGTCACGTACATCTACTACCAGTTCGTCTCCGTCACCGGCCGCATCATGGGCAAGGGCATCCCGGCCCCGCACTGGGAGCGGATCGCGGAGAAGGGCTTCCAGCTCGTGTACGGGTCGACCGCGAACCTCTTCACCGATCGCCACGGGCACTACATCGGCTACGGGCCGGAGGCGTGGGAGCTCGTCGGCATCCCCGAGCCGGAGACGTTCGCCGTCCTCCCGTGGGACAAGCGCGTCGCCCGCGTCTGGTGCACGTGCTTCCGCAACCGCGAGGACCGCGAGGGGCCGGGCGCGTACCTCACCTCCGACTGCCGCGGCAACCTCCGCCGCATCCAGGAGGAGTTCGAGCAGCGGACGGGGCTCCACCTGCGCGCGGGGATGGAGCCGGAGATGATGTGGCTCAAGCTCAACCCCGACGGCACGCCCTCCGTCCAGGGCGTGACGAAGCCGTACTGCTACCACATCGACCAGTTCTCGGAGCTCCAGCCGATCATCCACAAGATGGTCGAGTACGGGCAGAAGCTCGGCCTCGACATGATCCAGGGCGACCACGAGGACGCCCCCGGGCAGATCGAGCTCAACTTCGCGTTCGACCGGGCAGAACGCACCGCCGACAACCTCTCGACCTTCCGCCAGATCGCGAAGCAGGTCGGCCGCGAGGAGGGCGTCTTCCCCTGCTTCATGGCGAAGCCGTTCATGGGCGTGTCGGCGAACGGCTGCCACACGAACATCTCGCTCTGGCGCGGGGACGAGAACGTCTTCCTCCCCGAGGGCGAGGACGTCCACACGCCGAGCCAGATCGGCCTGTGGTCGATCGGAGGCATCCTCGAGCACCTGCGCGCGCTCACCTGCATCACGGCGCCGACCGTGAACAGCTACCGCCGCTTCTGGGAGACAGGCTTCTGGGCTCCCGTGTTCGCCGACTGGGGCTACCAGAACCGCACGACGGCGCTCCGGATCTCCTCCCCCGACCGCTTCGAGTACCGCTCGGTGGACGCCTCCGTCAACCCGTACCTCGCGCTCGCAGGGCTCATCAAGGCGATGGACGACGGGATCCAGCGCAAGCTCGACCCCGGTCCACCGGAGGAGGGCAACATCTACGAGGCGATCCAGGCAGGGAAGGACGTGAAGCGGGTGCCCATGACGCTCGGGGAGGCGCTCGACGAGCTCGAGCGCGACGAGGTCATCCGCTCCGCGCTGCCAGGCGACATGTACCGTGTGTTCATGCACTACAAGCGCGACGAGTGGGAGCGGTTCTGCGCCACCGTCACGGAGTGGGACGTGCAGGAGTACCTCGACGTCCTGCCATAGGACCGGAACGTATTGCTATAGGAGTTCGGAAGCCTCTAGAAGTCGGAAGGAGCGAGCCGGCGCCAGCGCCGGAGACGAAGTAGCTATGTGCGGAATCGCTGGGATCATCTACCGAGACGGCGCGACCCACCCGATCGGCGATGCGATGACGCGGATGCTCCAGTCCATGAAGCACCGCGGCCCCGACTCGACCGGGTACGCGCTCTACGGCGCCTCCCCGAACGGCGCCCTCGTCATGCGCTACAAGCTCGCGGACGCGAACACGCCGCGCGACTTCGAGTTCGAGGACCGGCTTCGGCGGCACCGCTTCGAGGTGGAGTCGCGGTTGGCCGCGCTCGGGGCGCGCATCCACGAGGTCGAGGAGGAGACACCCTACGCCTTCCGGGTCACGTTCGACTACGACGGGGATCTCAAGCTCCTCACCGACTTCATCGAGGACATCCCCGACGCGGAGGTCCTCTCCCTCGGGCACGCGCTCGAGATCATCAAGGACCTCGGCGACGCCGAGACCGTGCACCGCCAGTACGGGCTCTCGGAGTTCCAGGGCACGCACGCGATCGGGCACGTGCGCATGGCGACCGAGTCGGACGTCGACATCGCGGGAGCGCACCCGTACTGGGCGTACCCGTACTCCGACGTCGCCGTCGTCCACAACGGCCAGCTCACGAACTACTTCCAGTGGCGTCGGCGGCTCGAGCGCGCGGGACGGCGCTTCATGTCGGAGTGCGACTCCGAGGTCATCGCCGTCTACCTCGCCGAGGAGATGTCGAAGGGCCTCTCCCTCGAGGAGGCGATGCGGAAGTCCCTCGACGACCTCGACGGCGTCTTCACGTACATCGCGGTGACGAAGGACGAGCTCGGCGTCGCGAAGGACGAGCTCGCCGCGAAGCCGCTCGTCCTCTACGAGTCGGACGACCTCGTCGCGCTCGCCTCCGAGGAGATCGCGATCCGCCAGGTCGTCGACCACGAGATCGAGACGTACGACCCCTACGAGCGCGAGGTGCTGGTATGGAAGCGATAGCGGGCGAGCGGCGGATCTCGTACGACGCGCGGGGGCTCGCCGAGCCGGACGCGGTC
>JAVQXS010000059.1:0-8046 GCA_033578065.1 Thermoleophilia bacterium | reverse complement strand
GTGCGACTCGAGGGCGACCGCTGCCTCGCCGAGGATCTGCTCGACGTCCTCGGGAGAGGCGGCGACCTCGCCCGGATCGCCGGCGAACGGCGAATCCGTCGTGCCGAGGAGGAGCATGCCCGCCCAGGGCACGGCGAAGCTCACCCGCACCTCGTCCTGGACGATCGTGAGCGCTGCCGACCACCTCTCGCCTCCGGGAACGAGCACGTGCGCCCCCTTGCTCAGCCGGACGGAGCTCCCGGCGCTCGGATCCTCGAGTCGGCGTACGGCGTCCACCCACGGGCCCGCGGCGTTGACGACGGCGCGCGCCTCGACCGCGACCTCGGCGCCATCCACGGCGAGCTCGGCACCGACAACGCGGCCGCGGACGATCCGCAGCCCGACCACCGGAGCGCCGTTCAGCACGCACGCCCCAGCCTCAGCCGCGGCGCGGACGTTCGCGAGGCAGAGCCGCGCGTCGTTCGTCGTCGCGTCCGCGTAGAGCGCGCACGAGCGCAGCCCGCCGAGGCGGAGGTCGGGGACGAGCTCGCGGGCGCGCGCAGGGCGGACGGGTCCGCTGAGCCGAGAGCGCGCGAAGACGGAGTAGAGGAGGACGCCGCCCTGGACGAGCGCCGGCCGGTACGGCCCGTCTTCGTACAGCGGCAGGAGGAAGGGGGTGCGCCGGACGAGATGGGGAGCGACGAACGAGCTCAGGAGCCGGCGCTCGCGGTGCGCCTCCCGCACGAGACGCACGTCGCCGAGCCGGAGGTAGCGGAGCCCCCCGTGGACGAGCTTCGAGGAGGCGCTCGAGGTGCCGCCTCCGAAGTCGCCCGCGTCGACGAGCGCCACCGCGAGGCCGGCACGCGCCGCGTGCGCAGCGATGCCGGCGCCGACGATGCCGCCCCCGATGACGAGGAGGTCGTAGCGTCGCCTGGCGAGCGCGTCGAGCGCGCGCGCACGAGCAGACCGGGGATCGAGCCCAGGGCGCGCGCTCATCGCGTCACGCCGGACCCCGCACAGGCCGCACCGCCTGGCCGACGCCCTCGGGCAGCGGAAGCGCCGCCTGAACCCTGGCGAGCTCGGCGAGGCGGCTCGCGAGGGGCTCCCGCCACGGCTCCGCCCGTACCGCGCGGGTGTCGACGTGGACGAGGAGGTGCTCCCCGGTCGCGAGGAGGCCGCCGCGTTCGCCGTGGAGGAGCGAGTGGAAGAGGTGGAGACGCTTCTCATCCGCGCCGAGCACCTGGGTCTCGACCTCGATCGGCTCGAGCCCTCCCACCTCGCGCAGGTACCGCACGTGCGTCTCCACCGTGTACGCGCTCGCGCCCCCGGCGAGGTAGTCGGCGTCGAGCCCGAGGTGGCGGAGGAGCGCGTCGGTCGCAGCCGCGAAGACGTCGAGGTAGCGAGCCTCCGTCAGGTGCCCGTTGTAGTCGAGCCACGACGGATCGACCCGGCCGCGGTAGAGGCGGAGGGGCCGGCTCGGATCGACGGGCTCGCCCTGTCCGGGCGCGACGGCGAGGAGCCGGGCCTCGTGCTCGTGGAGGATCTCCCCGGCCGCGTACCGACGGGCACGGAGCGCCTGGAGGAGCGCGATGAGGTTGTCGTCGCGAAGCTCCTCGAGCTCGGCGATCGAGAGCCCCGCTGCCTGCTCGTCCGATTGGGCGACGAGGCGGTCGACGAGCGCCTCCGTGAGCTCGGGCACGTCGACGAGCTTCGTCCACGGCCAGCGGAGCGTAGGCCCGAAGTGCTCGAGGAAGTGGCGCATCCCCCGCTCGCCCCCGGCGATCCGGTACGTGAGGAACGTGCCCATCTGCGCGAAGCGGAGACCCGGTCCGTAGCGGATCGCGTCGTCCACCTCCTGCACCGTGGCGACCCCGTCGTGGACGAGCCAGAGCGCCTCGCGCCAGAGCGCCTCGAGGAGCCGATCCGCGACGAACCCCGAGATCTCGGAGCGCAGGAGGAGCGGCTTCATGCCGAGCCCCGCGTAGAAGGCGAGCGCCCGCTCGACCGCCTCCTCGGAGGTTCGCTCGCCCGGGACGACCTCGACGAGCGGCAGGAGGTAGACGGGGTTGAAGGGGTGGCCGACGAGGAACCGCTCGGGCCTCGCGAGGCCGGATTGGAGCCGCGACGGGAGGAGGCCAGAGGTCGACGAGCAGATGAGCGCATCCGGCCGCGCCGCCGCGTCGATCTCCGCGAGCACGCGCCGCTTGAGAGCCTCGTCCTCGGGGACGCTCTCCTGGACGACGTCGGCCTCGCTCACCGCGTCGGCGAGGGAGGCGGCGAAGGCGCAGGCTCCACGCCGCCTGGGCACGAGCGTGAGCCGCGCCCAGGCGCGCTCGGCGTGGGCGAGCGAGCGTCGCACGCCCTCCTCCGCCCCTGGAGCCGGGTCGTAGACGACGACGTCGACGCCGTTCTCGACGAGCCGACCCGCCCAGCCGCCGCCGATGACGCCGCCGCCGACGAGCGCAACCCGGGTCATCGGTGCTGCCGAAGCCGCAGGCGCGCGCGCACCTCGTCCGGGCCGAGCACCCGGACGTTCATCGCCTCGAGGATCGTCACCGCGCGCTCGACGAGGGCGCCGTTCGTCGCCTTCACGCCGCGCTCGAGCCAGATGTTGTCCTCGAGCCCGACGCGCACGTTGCCGCCGACGAGCGCGGCGAGCGCGACGAAGGGGAGCTGCAGGCGCCCGATCGCGAAGGCGGAGAAGACGCAGCCCGGAGGGAGCTGGTGGACGAGCGCGAGGAGGGTGCCGAGGTCGGCGGGAGCACCGTACGGGATCCCAAGACAGAGCTGGAGGAGGACAGGCTCGTCGACGAGGCCTTCGGCGATGAGCTCCTTCGCGAGCACGAGGTGGCCCGTGTCGAAGATCTCGATCTCTGGACGGACGCCGAGCTCCTGAATCTGGCGAGCCATCGCGCGGAGCATCGAGGGGGTGTTCGTCATGACGTAGTCGCCCTCGGCGAAGTTCATCGTCCCGCAGTCGAGGGTGCAGATCTCCGGCCGCAGCTCGGCGACGTGGGCGAGGCGCTCGGTCGCGCCTGCCATGTCCGTCCGCTCGGGGTCGGGTGGGAGCGGCGACTCGACGCCGCCGAGGACGAGGTCGCCTCCCATGCCGGCCGTGAGGTTAAGGACGACGTCGACGTCGGAGGCGCGAACCCGCTCCACGACCTCCCGGTAGAGCGCCGGGTCGCGCGAGGGCCCTCCGGTCTTCGGATCCCGAACGTGGATGTGGACGATCGCCGCGCCTGCCTGCGCCGCCTCGACGCAGGCTGCAGCGATCTGCGCCGGAGTCACCGGCACGAGCTCCGAGCGGTGCGTCGTCGCGCCGACTCCCGTCACCGCGCAGGTGATGAAGACCTCGGTGTTCACCGGCGCTCGAACGGACTCTACGCGAGGAGGACGACCCGCGCGTCGAGGCCGAGCACGCCGTCTGGGAGGACGAGGAGGGGGTTCACCTCGAGCTCGGCGACCTCGGGACACGCCGCGGCGGCGCGCGAGAGGGCGGCGACCGCCCGGGCAGCGGCGCCGAGGTCGAGCGGCGGGCGCCCGCGCGCTCCCCCGAGGAGCGGCGCGCCCCGGAGGGAGCGAAGGAGGCGAGCGGCATCGTCCTCGTGCACCAGCGCGACCGCGACGTCGTCGAGGAGCTCGGCGTAGAGGCCGCCGAGCCCGACGAGGACGACGGGGCCGAAGCGGGGATCCCGCCGCGTGCCGACGAGGAGCTCGACTCCGTCCCCGACGGGCGCCATCTGCTCGACCGAGAGCACCCGCGCCCCCGTCCGGGAGCGCACCCGCTCGAAGGCCTCCGCGAGCTCGTCAGGACTCGACAGCCCAAGCGCCACCCCGCCGACGTCGGACTTGTGGAGGAGCTCGGTCGCCTTGAGCGCCACCGGGTAGCCGAGCGCGGAGGCGGCGGCGAGCGCGTCCTCGGGCGTCTCCGCGGGCCGGGCCTCGGTCATGGGAATCCCGGCTTCTGCGACGAACGCGCGGGCACCGAGGTACGTCCCCGGCGGCGCCTGCATCGGGGCGAGGCGGAAGCCCTCGGGCGCGAGCGGCGTCCGCTCCTCCCGCTCGACGAGGAGCTCGAGCGCGCGGACCGCAGACGCGACGTCGCCGTACGTCGGGACCCCCCCGGCCCGGAGCTCCGCTGCCGCCTCGGAGTCCGCGTACGCCGTGTGGACGACGAGCGCGCGTCCGCTCTCGGCCGCTGCGGCGGCGAGCTGCCGCGCCGCCGCGACCTCCTCCTCGGCGAGCTCCGGCACGTCGGCGGCCCAGCCGCCGAAGTAGCCCGTGAGGAGCACCGCGTCCACCTCGCGCGCCCCGAGGAGGAGTCGTCCGACGCCGACGTAGGCGGAGAGGTCCCGCTCCGCGCCGGCGAAGTCGACGGGGTTCGCGACGCTCGCTCTCTCGGAGAGCCGCGCCCGCAGCGCCGCCTGCGTCTTCCCTGGGAGCAGGGGGAGCTGGAAGCCGGAGGCCGCGAGGAGATCCGCGGCGATGACGCCGTGCCCTCCGCCGTCCGCGTACACCGCAACGCGCCGTCCGCGCGCGCCACCGCTCGCGAGGAGGGCGTGCGCCGCCTCGACGAGCTGCCGTGGCGTCTCGACCCGCACGATCCCCGCCGCCGCGCACGCCGCCTCGACCGCCCGCCGGCCGCTCACGAGCGCCCCTGTGTGCGAGCGAGCGGCGCGCGCGCCTGCCTCCTCGAGGCCGCCGGCGAGGAGGACGACCGGCGTCCCGAGGTCGACCGCCTGCCGCGCCTCCTGAACGAAGGTACGGCCGTCGCGAAAGTCCTCGACGTAGAGCGCGATGACCTCCGTTCGCGAGTGCTCCGCGAGCTCGACGAGGAAGTCCGAGGCGACGAGGTCGGCCTGGTTTCCGAGCGAGGCGAAGCGGGAGAAGCCGAGGCCGTACCCCTCGGCGAGCCGGCCGACCTCGAGCGCGAGGTTCCCGCTCTGGGAGACGAAGCCGATCGGCCCGGCAGGCAGCGGGCTCCAGCCGAGGTCGAGCTCCTCCTCGGCATCGGCGAGGCCGAGGCAGTTCGGCCCGAGGAGCACTGCCCCCGCCTCCCGCACTCGGGAGACGACCGCCTCCTCGATCCGCCGTCCAGCCTCGTCGCGCTCCCCGAGCCCGGCGCTGATGCCCACGAGCGCCTTCGCTCCTGCCGCAAGCGCCTCGTCGACCGCCTCCTCGAACCCTGCGGCGGGAACCGCGAGCACGACGAGCTCGGGCGGCTCCGGGAGCTCGGCGAGCGAGCGGAGGGCCCGCTCGCCGAGGATCGTGCCTCCGGCGCGGTTGACGAGGAACACCCGTCGGCGACGCGCGCCGCGGAGCGCTCCCCGGGCGAGGAGGTTGCCCCACTTCGACGGGTCCGCGGAGGCGCCGACGATCGCGAGCGACCGCGGCGCGAAGAGCGGGCGCAGGTCTCTCCTCACCCGAGGAGGCGGCGCGAGATGATGAGCCGCTGGATGTCCGAGGTCCCCTCCTCGATCTCCTCGAGCTTCGCGTCCCGCATCCACTTCTCGACCGGGTACTCGCGCGAGTAGCCCCAGCCTCCGAGCGTCTGGACGGCCGCCCACGTGCACCACATCGCCGTCTCGGAGGCGTAGAGCTTCGCCATCGCGGCCTCGAGCGCGACGTCCTCGCCGGCGTCTGCCTTCCTCGCCGCCCTCCAGACGAGGAGCCGTGACGCCTCGACCCGCACGGCCATGTCGGCGAGACGGAAGGCGACCGCCTGGTGCTCGCCGATCGGCTTGCCGAACTGCTCGCGGGTGCGCGCGTAGTCGACGGCGTACTCGAGCGCGGCGCGCGCGATCCCCGTGGCGGCAGCGCCGAGCGTGATCCGCGAGAGGTCGAAGGTGCGCATGAGCCCGCGGAAGCCTTCCCCCTCGCCGCCGAGGCGCCGGTCCTCGGGCAGGAAGCAGTCCTCGAGGAAGAGCTCCGCGTTGACGATCGCGCGCTGCCCCATCTTCTTCAGCGGCGGGCCGATGGTGAAGCCGGGGTCGCCCTTCTCGACGACGAACGCGGTGATGCCCCGCGAGCGCGTACCGGGAGCGACCGTCGCGAAGACGACGTACAGCTCCGCCGGGCCGGCGCTCGAGATCCAGCTCTTCTGCCCCCGGAGGACGTAGCCGCCGTCGACCCGCGTCGCCGTCGTCTCGAGCGCCGCCGCGTCCGAGCCGACCCCGGGCTCGGTGATCGCGACCGCGCCGAGCAGAGGGCGGTCTCCCGTCAACGGCGTCACCCACCGCTGCGCTTGCTCCTCGCTGCCGAGGGCGAGGATGGGCTTCGCGAAGAACCCGTTCGAGGTGATGAGGTTGCCGATCCCAGCGCAGCCGAAGCAGAGCTCCTCCTGGACGATCGCCTGCGTGAGCGCGTCCTCCATCCCCCCTCCCCCGAAGCGCTCGGGGAGCATGAACGAGGTCAGCCCGAGCTCGGCCGCCCGGTACCAGATCTCCCACGGCATCTCCGTGTCCGCCTCGTCCACCGCGCGCGCGATCGGCCGGATCTCCCGCTCCGCGAACTCCCGGCAGAGCTCCCTGATCGCGCGCTGCTCGCTCGTCAGCTCGAGGAGGTCGAAGCCCACGCCGTCGATTGTCCCACTTGCAGCCGCCCGGCTCGGGGGGAAGGATGGAGCCGTGAGCATGGTCGAGGTGAGCAGCGAGGGAGACGTCTGCGTCGTCACGCTCCGACGTCCGGAGAAGCTCAACGCGATCTCGACCGCCGTCGAGCACGCCCTCGACGAGGCGCTCGGCAGCGAGGCCGTGCGGCGCGCCGGCGCGGTCGTCGTCGCCGGGGAGGGACGCGCGTTCTCGGCAGGTGCCGACATCAGCGAGTTCCGCGACCGCGATCCCGAGGCCTGCCTCGCGTACTACCGGGAGACGGGAGCGGTGTACGAGCGCTTCGCCGCGCTCCCGATCCCGACGTTCGCGGCGATCCACGGCTACTGCCTGGGCGGAGCGCTTGAGCTCGCGCTCGCGGCGGACTTCCGCATCGCGGACGAGACCGCCGTCCTCGGCTTCCCGGAGGTCGCGCTCGGGATCCTGCCGAGCTCGGGCGGCACGCATCGACTCGTCCGCCTCCTGGGAGCGGCCCGAGCGAAGGAGCTCGCTCTCCTGCGCGAGCGCCTCGACGCGGACGAGGCGCTTCGGGTCGGCCTCGTAACGGAGGTCGTCCCCGCCGGAGAGGCGCTCTCGCGGGCGCTCGCGCACGCCGAGCGGCTCGCCGCGCTCCCGCGCCTCGCCGTCGCGATCACGAAGGAGGCGATCGACGCCTTCGGGGACTCCTCGCGCGACGTCGCGCTCCTCGTCGAGCGGCTCGCGTACGCCACGCTCTCCCAGACGGAGGAGCTCCACGCGCAGGTCGAGACCTTCGCGCGACGGCGGTCGTCGTAGCCTGGGTTGTCAGGGGAGCGAGCTGACGATCCGGTCGGCTCGCTCGAGCCAGCGTGGCGAGATCTCCACTCCCCACCCCGGGCCTGCGGGGATCTCGACGCTCCCGTCGACGATCCGCACGCGCGGCTCGTACATCCCCGCCTGCCAGGGGTAGGAGGAGTCGGGCTCGATCGAGAGCTCGAGGTACGGGCCTGCGCTCGCGATCGCTCCTAGCAGGTGGAGCGTGAAGACGAGGACGAGGGACTCGTTCGCCGCGGGCGGCGTGCACGGGAGACCGGTCGCCGCGGCGAGCTCCGCGACCCGGAGCGCGCGCGTGAGACCCCCGACGTAGCAGACGTCCGGCTGGAGGACGTCCACGACCGGCGTCTCCGCGAGCTCCCGCGAGACGCGGAGATCCCACTCCTGCTCCCCGCCGGCGACCGCGAGCTCCAGCGCGTCGGCCACCTCCCGCGTCCACTCGAGCCGACGGTGGGGGCACGGCTCCTCGAAGTGGCGGAACCCGTGCTCCTTGAGCAGCTTCCCGACCTCGATCGCCCGCGCCGGCGTGTAGCAGCCGTTCGCGTCCGCGAGCAGGGCAACCTCGTCGTCGAGCGCGGCGAGCACCGCGCGCACGAGCTCCTCCGTGCGTCCGGGCCACACGTCCTCGTCGCGGCCGCCTTCCTTCCCGACCCGGACCGTGAAC
>JAVQXS010000058.1:0-8050 GCA_033578065.1 Thermoleophilia bacterium | reverse complement strand
TCATCCCCGGCGACGACGAGGAGCAGACGTACGGGATCAAGCCGATGAACTGCCCGGGCCACATGCTCCTCTTCGGCTCGCAGCTCCGCAGCTACCGCGACCTCCCGCTCCGCTACGCGGAGGCAGCTCCGCTGCACCGGAACGAGCTCGCCGGAGCCCTCCACGGCCTGACGCGCGTCCGCTACGTAACCCAGGACGACGCCCACATCTTCCTCACCGAGGAGCAGGTGCAGGACGAGGTGGACGCGGTGCTCGACTACGCACGCTACCTCTACGGGCTCTTCGGGATGGAGCCGCGTGCCGAGCTCTCGACCCGTCCCGAGAACCGCCTCGGCACCGACGAGCAGTGGGATCGTGCGGAGGGTGCCCTCCGGCGGGCGCTCGAGCGGCACGGGCTCGAGTACGCCGTCTCCCCCGGCGAGGGGACGTTCTACGGCCCGAAGATCGACCTCCACATGACGGACGTCCTCGGTCGGAGCTGGCAGCTGGGGACGATCCAGTACGACATGCAGATGCCGGCCCGGTTCGGGCTCACGTACATGGGGCCCGACAACAGAGAGCACCAGCCGATCGTCCTCCACCGGGCGCTCTTCGGCTCCTTCGAGCGCTTCATCGGCATCCTCATCGAGCACTACGGCGGCGCGTTCCCCTTCTGGCTCGCCCCCGTGCAGGTCCGCATCCTCCCGGTCGGGGAGGCCCATCGTCGGACGGCTGAGGAGCTCCGCGGCCGCATCGCCAGGGAGGGGTTCCGCGCGGAGCTCGACGCGCGCGACGAGACGATCGGGAAGCGGATCCGGGACGCCGAGCTCGAGAAGGCCCCCTTCGTCGTCGTCGTCGGCGACCGCGAGTCGGACGCTTCGCTCGCGGTGCGCGAGCGGGGAGGCGCGCGATCGACTCTCTCCTTCGACGCGCTCTTGGCACGCTTCCGGGAGCTCGCCGCGGAGTCCGACCCTGCGTAGCTGCTACCATCGGCGCCCTGCAAGCAGGGGCGAACAGCTTCCTCACCTCCTCGGCGTGACACCGACGGGGGTTCAACCGAGCCGAGCGCCGGACGGGAAGGGGAGCCGCTGCTTGCAGCGGTTTCGTCGTCTGCGAGGAGGAACGAGGCTTGGTGACAGTCCAGTGAGCGAACGCTCGGTGAAGGCTTCTTGAGGTCGCGTCGTCGGCGGCCCACGATCGAGCGGATCGTCCCGCGCACGCGGGAGGAGCGGATCAACGACGAGATCCGCGCGCCGCGGGTCCGGCTCGTGGACGAGGACGGCACCCAGATCGGAATCACGGAGACGAGCCGGGCGCTCGAGATCGCGTACGGGAAGGGCCTCGACCTCGTCGAGGTCGCGCCGAACGCGGATCCGCCGGTGGCGCGGATCATGGACTACTCGAAGTACCGGTACGAGCAGGACCTGCGTGCCAAGCAGGCCCGCCGCCACCAGCAGCAGATCAACGTCAAGGAGATCAAGCTCAGGCCGAAGATCGGGAACCACGACTACGAGACGAAGAAGGGGCACGTCGAGCGCTTCCTGCGGCAGCGTGCGAAGGTGAAGGTGACGATCATGTTCCGAGGGCGCGAGACGCTCCATCCCGAGCGCGGACGGGACCTCCTCCTGCGGCTGGCCGAGGACGTCGCCGAGCTGGGGCAGGTGGAGCAGGAGCCCCTCCTCGACGGCCGGAACATGGTCATGGTCCTCGGGCCCCGGAAGACGGTAGGAGCGAAGAGAGATGCCAAAGATGAAGAGCTCGCGAAGCGCGCGGAAGCGGTTCAAGGTGACAGGGGGCGGGAAGCTCCTGCGCCGGCACGCGATGCGCAGCCACAACCTCGGGAAGAAGTCGTCGAAGCGTAAGCGCGGCTTCCGGAAGCTCTACGACGTCGCGGCGAGCGACGTCAGGGGCGTGAAGCGGCTCCTGCGGGGCGGGTGAGCGATGCCGCGCGTCAAGCGAGCGGTCCACGCGCGGAAGAAGCGGGCGAAGCTCCTCGAGCAGGCGAAGGGCTACTACGGGCGGAAGAAGTCCCACTACCGCTTCGCGAAGGAGCAGGTCGAGCACTCGCTGAAGTACGCCTACCGCGATCGGCGGCAGCGCAAGCGGACCTTCCGGTCGCTCTGGATCCTGCGGATCAACGCGGCCGCTCGGCAGCACGATCTCTCCTACAGCCGCTTCATGGCCGGCGTGAAGGCGGCGGGCATCGAGCTCGACCGGAAGTCGCTCGCCGACCTCGCGGTGTCCGACCCGGAGGCGTTCGCGGCGATCGCCGAGCGCGCGCGCTCCGCGCTCGAGGGCGGCTCGTCGCGGGCCGACGCCGCGTGACGCGAGCGGTCTCCTCGACCGCGGGTTGAGCGCTCAGCCTCGGGCGCGGGGGCGCTGCCGCCGGGGCATGATCACCTCGAGCCGGAACGAGACGATCCGGCTCGTCCGTCGGCTCCTCGCCTCCCGCAGGCACCGGGCCCGCACCGGGCTCTTCGCGGTCGAGAGCGAGGATCTCGTCGAGGCCGCGCTCGCGGCGGGGACCGAGCCCGTCGAGCTCCTCGTCGCCGGCGAGACCGTGGCGCCGGAGCTCCTGGGAGAGGTCTCCACCCTCGGCCATGCCCCGCGCGTCATCGGCGTCTTCCGGAGCGCAGATCTCCCGAGCGGCGCGCGCGACGTCGTCGTGGCGCTCTGGCGCGTGTCCGATCCGGGGAACGTCGGCGCGATCCTCCGCTCAGCGGACGCGTTCGGCGCCGCCGTCGCGCTCTCGCGGGGCTGCGCCGATCCCCTCGGGCCCCGAGCCTCGCGGGCGTCCGCGGGGGCGATCTTCCGCGTGCCCCTCATGAGCTGGGAGGAGCTCCCCGAGCGCCGCGTCGCGCTCGTCGCGCACGGCGGGCAGCCGCTCGCCGAGGCGCCGCTCGAGACGCCGCTCGCGCTCCTCCTCGGCGCCGAGCGCGAGGGGCTTCCGGCCGAGATCGTGGCCCGGAGCCGGAGGGTCACGATCCCGCTCCCAGGGGCGGCCGAGTCGCTCAACGTCGCAGCAGCTGCCGCGATCGCGCTCTACGAGCTCGCGCGCCGGAGCGCCTGAGGAGGGGCGACTCGAGCCTCGGCGCGGCCGGGATCAGCCAAAGCCGCCGCCGCCCCCTCCGCCGCCGCCCCCTCCGCCGCCGGAGAAGCCGCCACCCCCGCCCGCTCCGCCCGAGTTCGGCGGGGCGAGCGCGCTGCCGAACCCGGAGGCGAGGTCGGCGATCGAGAGGGCGGTCGCTCCTGCGCCGAGGTCGCTCGTGGGAGAGATCCAGTAGATGCGGCTCGCCTCGTGGAGCTCCTGGGGCATGTGGAGCTGCGCACCCTCGAGGACGCGCTCCGCGATGCCGAACGCGATCCCGTAGACGAGGTAGCGCTCCCAGAGCGCGAGCGTCGCCGGCGGCGCTTCCTCGAGGCGCGGGAAGTCGGCGAGGTAGCGGCGGAACGCCTCCCACCGCTCGGCCTCGACCTGCGCCTCGGGGGAGCGCCGGCGCCACGCGCGACGCCCGAGCGCGAGCGCGCCGACGCAGAGCGCCGCGTTCACGAGCAGGCAGACCCCGCCGATCGCGAGGAGAACGTCGCCGTAGCGCGGGAGAGCTGGACGCCAGCCGTCCTGCGCTGCGTAGAGCAGCGTGATCCCGAGCGCGGCGAAGCCGACCGCAGCGAGGCCGAGCGGGAGAGCTCCGAGCGACCGAAACCAGCCCCGCCGGCGCGCCTCCTGCGCGACCTCCCGTTGGAAGCGCTGGAAGCGCTCGGCCATCGTCGCGCGCTCGGCCTCGATCCGGTCGCGGAAGCGCGAGAGCCGCTCGCTGCCCCCCTCGAGGATGGCGTCGACGACCTCGGCGACGGGCCGCTCCCAAGGCTGGAGCGCTCCCCGCTCGCCGAGCGAGAGGTCGAGGTCGGCGACCTCCTCGCTGCGCAGGCCGGCCCACGTCCTCCGCGTCGTCGTCGTCGGTGAGGCTGTGTAGACGCCGGTCCGGATGAGGTCGAAGAGGGTCGCCGCGAACTCGTACGAGCCCGCCGTCCCGCCCTGGCGCAGGAGGGTCGGCACGAGCGCCGGTGCGGTGTCGGAGGGCGGTGCCTGCTCGTACTCGCGGTCGTACTCCGTGCGGCGCTCGCGGCCGAAGGCCCAGAACACCGCTGCCACGACGAGGAGCGCGGGGAGCGTCGCCGCGGCGAGAGCGACGAGCCCCGTGCGCGCGAGGTTGCTCGCGAGCGCCGCGACGCGCCTCCGGTCTCGCTCGACGCGCTCGGCGTCGGCGAGCTCCCCGGCGACGATGCGCCCGAGGGCCGCGCCCTCCTCGACCCGCATGCTCGCCGTGGAGGCGAACGCGTCTCGCCGGTAGAGGGCGCGGAGCTCGACGTACTGGCGAGCGGGGACGTCGATCGCCTGCAGGACCGCCTGCGGCCCCTCGAGGGCGACGCCCCCGCGCACCCAGGCAGGGTGCCCCCACGCGCGCACGACGTCGCTCGGCCCGGACATCGTCGCCGTGAGCCGCCCGAGCGGCTGCTGCCACTCATCTCCCCAGACCTTGAGGTTGACGTCGACGACGTCGTCGTAGGCGATGGCGAGCCCCGAGAGGCGGTAGAGGATGGTGAAGGTTCGCGTCTCGTTCGACGCCCGGAACCGCCAGACGATCCGGACACGGCCGTCGAGATCCTCGACGCCGAAGGTCCCAGGCGTGCCCCCGGGCTCGAGCTCGGTCGAGGCTCCTGGAGCGAAGCGGCGCCCGTCCTCGAGGACGGCGATGGCGGAGACGCGCTCCCCCTTCCGGTAGGGAACCTCGCGGTAGCCGTACGTGAAGTCGCCTTCGAAGGCGACGGTGAGGTCCTCTCGGACGGCGACGGCGCCGCTCGGCGTGACGATGGTGCGGACGTCTGCCGAGACGAGCGCGTACGACTGGGCGAGCGCGGCGGGCGGGAGGGCGAGGGCGGCGAGCGCGGAGAGGAGTGGTGCGAGGAGCCGGGGGCTCAGCGGGCGAAGTCGACCTGTGGCGGCTCGCGCTGCGCCTCCTCCTCGACCTCGAAGAACTCGCGCGCCGTGAAGCCGAAGGGGCCCGCGACGACGAGGCCCGGGAAGGTCTGGATCGCGTTGTTGTACGTGAGCACGGCGTCGTTGTAGACCTGCCGCGCGACGGCGACCCGGTTCTCGGTCTCGGCGAGCTCGGTCTGGAGCTGCCGGAAGTTCTCGTCGGCCTGGAGCTCGGGGTACGCCTCGGCGACGGCGAGCAGCCGGCCCAGCGCCGCCCCCAGGATCCCCTCTGCCTGCGCTGCCTCGCCAGGGGTCTGGGCCTGCTGCGCGCGGGCCCGGGCCTCGGTGACGGCCTCGAACGTCTCGCGCTCGTGGGCCGCGTACCCCTTCACCGTCTCGACGAGGTTGGGGATGAGATCCCAGCGGCGCTTGAGCTGCACCTCGATCTGCGCCCAGGCGTTGTCGACGCGGTTGCGGAGGCGGACGAGCCGGTTGTAGAGGAAGACGAGGAGGAGCCCGAGGAGGACGAGGACGACGACGAGCACGAGGAGGATCGTCACGCGCGTCGGACTCTACGGGGCCTGGCGGATGGCGGCAAGCCGTCGTGACGAGGTGCACCCGCAACACCGGAGGGTCCGGCCGCGAGCGTTGCAGCACGTCGTCGACCATCCCATCCGATGCCTGCTCCTGTCCTCGCTCGCAACCCTCGGCACTGACCCCTCCGATGCGCGTGCTCTCCCCGAGCAGGCGCGACCCTACACTGCCCCCGTGCCGAAGGATGCCGGGACGAGGACGATCGCCGAGAACCGCCGCGCGCGGCGCGACTACGAGCTCCTCGAGCGCTACGAGGCGGGGATCGCCCTCACCGGCACCGAGGTGAAGTCCGCGCGGGCCGGGAAGGTGCAGCTCGGCCAGGCGTACGCCGACATCCGGGGCGGCGAGGCCTGGCTCATCGGGGCCTCCATCGCGGAGTACGCGCAGGGTGGGAGGTTCGGCCACGACCCCGGCCGTGACCGCAAGCTCCTGCTGCACCGACGCGAGATCGACACGCTCCTCGGGAAGGTGCGGGAGAAGGGTCTCACGCTCGTCCCCACGCGCATGTACCTGAAGGACGGGAAGGTCAAGGTCGAGATCGCGCTCGCCCGCGGCCGCGAGAAGGCCGACAAGCGCCGCGTGATCGCCGAGCGAGACGCGCGCCGTGAGCTCGAGCGGGCGCTCAAGCGGCTGCGGTGAGGGCGGGAGCGTGCCGCACAGGCGAGAGAGCGCGGGCGTCGCGCCGCCCCTGAGGGCGAGGGATGCGTGACGCGAGCCGGTGCGTTACGCTCGCAGTCGGCTATCGAGGAGAGGAGGCAGCGTTGCGACACGTAGCGTTGACGGTCAACGGCGTGCGCTACGAGCTCGAGCTCGAGCCGAGAGAGCTCCTCGCGTACGTGCTCCGCGACCGCCTCGGCCTGACGGGGACGAACATCGGCTGCGACACGTCCTCCTGCGGGGCGTGCACCGTGCTCGTGAACGGCGAGTCGGTGAAGTCGTGCACGATGCTCGGCGTCCAGGCCGACGGGCTCGAGGTGACGACGATCGAGGGGCTTGCTCGGGACGGGGAGCTGCACCCCGTGCAGCAGGCCTTCCACGAGCACCACGCGCTCCAGTGCGGGTTCTGCACGCCGGGCATGGTCCTCGCCGCCGTGAGCCTCATCGAGGAGGGAGCGGCGACGGACGAAGCCGCGATCCGGGAGGGGCTCGAAGGGAACCTCTGCCGGTGCACCGGCTACCACAACATCGTGAAGGCGGTCGCCGCCGCAGCGGGGGTGAGCTAGATGGCAGCCGTCGGAGCGCCGGTCAGGCGCAAGGAGGATCTCCCGCTCCTCACCGGACGCGGGACGTACGTCGACAACCTCACGCTGCCGGGCACGGTGTACATGGCCGTCGTCCGCAGCCCCTACCCAGCCGCGCGCATCACGAGGGTCAAGCTCGACGCCGCGCGCTCGGCGAACGGGGTCCTCGGCGCCTTCTCAGGGGCCGACCTCGCGAGCGAGTGGGCGGCGCCGCTCCCCTGCGCGTGGCTCGTGACCGAGGACACGAAGAACCCGCCGCACTACCCGCTCGCGATCGACGTCGCCCGCTACCAGGGCGATCCCGTGGCCGTGGTGGTGGCGGAGAGCCGCGCGCTCGCGAAGGACGCGGCGGAGCTCGTCGAGGTCGAGTACGAGCCGCTCCCCTCGGTCGCGGACGTCGAGAAGGCCCTCGAGGAGGGCGCGCCGCTCGTCCACGAGGACCTCGGCACGAACGTCTGCTACGTCTGGAAGCTCGACGCCGGGGACGTCCAGGCGGCGATCGAGGCGGCGGACGTCGTCGTCACCCGCCGCTACCGGCAGCCACGGCTGCTGCCGAGCGCCATCGAGCCCCGGGGCGTCCTCGCGCAGGTCGGGCCGACGGGCGACGTCACGCTCTGGTCGGCGACGCAGACCCCACACATCCAGCGGTTCGTGCTCCAGCTCGTCCTCGGCATCCCCGAGGCGAAGATCCGAGTGATCGCGCCCGACGTCGGGGGCGGCTTCGGCTCGAAGATCCAGGTCTACGGCGAGGGCCCCCTTGCGATCGTGCTCGCTCGGCGGCTCGGCCGTCCGGTGAAGTGGATCGAGGAGCGCTCCGAGAACTACCTCGGGACGATCCACGGGCGGGACGTCGTCCACGAGCTGACGTTCGCCGCGACGAAGGACGGGAAGATCACCGCCGTCCGCTCGCAGGCGTGGTGCGCCATGGGGGCGTACCTCGAGCTCGTCACGCCGGGGATCCCGCTCCTCGGCGCCTGGCTGTACTCGGGCCCGTACGAGATCCCGAACTACAGCGTCACCTTCACCGGGGTGTTCACGAACACGACCCCGACGGACGCGTACCGAGGGGCGGGTCGGCCCGAGGCCACGTACGTGCTCGAGCGGACGATGGACGCCCTCGCGCGCGAGCTCGGCATGGATCCCGTCGAGCTCCGACGGCGGAACCTCATCCGCGAGTTCCCGCACACGATGGCCTCCGGCCTCACGATCGACTCGGGCGACTACCACGCGTCCCTCGACCGGCTGCTCGAGCTGCTCG
>JAVQXS010000057.1:0-8065 GCA_033578065.1 Thermoleophilia bacterium | reverse complement strand
GGAGACGAAGACGCTCGAGCGCGCGCTCGCGGCGCTCGCACCCGTCGGGTCCGAGCGTCAGACGATGCCGCGTCCGCCCGGCGAGCGGGCGAGCTACGCGACCCGCGACGGATCGACGTGCGGCTACCAGCACGCGGAGCTCTTCGCCCGCGTGCCCCGCATCGCCGAGCGGAGGGGCGTGACCCGCCTGCCGCAGCTGCTCGTCGTGCTCGCCCTCCTCGGCGCGACGGCAGCGGCGTTCGCGGTGACCGAGCGGCTCAAGCTCGAGCGGAGCCCGATCACGGGTACGCGCGTGGACAAGGTGTTCTCCCCCGTGTGCGAGTGCGCCCGCGACGTGGCGGAGATCTCCTTCGTCCTCCGGCAGGGGACCCGGGTCACGATCGATCTCCTCGACCGGCGGGGCGAGCCCGTGCGGACGCTCGTGAGCGAGCGACCGGAGCGGGCAGGACGCGTCGCCTACATCTGGGACGGTCGCGACGACGCAGGGGAGGTCGTCCCGGAGGGGATCTACCGGCCGCGGGTGCAGCTCCGCCGCCACGGGTGGACGATCGTGCTCCCGAACCCGATCCGCGTCGACACGACGGCGCCGACGATCCGCGCGCTCGGCGTGTTCCCGCGCGTCTTCTCCCCCGACGGCGACGGCCGGCGAGACCGCGTGAGCGCGAGGTACGCGATCGACGAGCCGGCGTGGGCGATGCTGCTCGTCGACGGTCGGCGGCGCGTCATGGATCGGTATCGGCGCACCGAGGGCAGGCTCGTCTGGTACGGGCGCGTCCGGGGGCGGCCTGTCCGTCCGGGGAGGTACGAGCTCCGGCTGCGCGCGGTCGACCGTGCGGGGAACCGCTCGCGCTCGACGCGGCCGGCGGTCGTGCGCGTGCGCTACGTCGAGCTCTCGCGCGAGCGGATCGAGGTCGCTGTCGGTCGCCGGTTCTCGGTTCGGGTCTCGACGGACGCCCGCTCGTACCGGTGGCGTCTCGCAGGTCGCACCGGCCAGGAGGCGCGCCGCGTCCTCGTCCTGCGGGCTCCGGCTGCGCCCGGCGAGTACCGGCTCACCGTCGTCGTCGGCTCGCGCGGCGCGCGCGCCGCCGTGGTCGTGACCGAGCGGCCGCTGCAGAGCGAATGACGCCGCCGCTCCTCCTCCTCGGCGTGAGCCGCTCGGGGACGACGCTCCTGCGCGTCATCCTCGATCGCTCCCCGGGTCTCGCGATCCCGGACGAGTCGTTCTTCATCCCCCTGCTCGCCCGCCGCCACAGTCGCCGCATCCGGAGAACCCGCTTCCTCGACGACGTCGCTCGGCTGTCACGGGTCGCGGCCTGGGGTCTCGCGGTCGCCGATGTCGCCCCGCGCGTCCGCGACGGCATGCCGATCGGAGAGGCGATCGCCGCCATCTTCGAGGCGTATGCGGAGACGGTGGGCAAGCCCCGCTGGGGGGACAAGACGCCGATGTACATGCGGCACCTCCCGCTCCTCGAGCGGCTCTTCCCGGACGCGCAGTACGTCCACCTCGTCCGCGACGGGCGCGACGCCGCGGCGTCGTTCCTCGAGATGCCTCCCGGGACCGTCTCGCGCACGTGGGCGACCCCGCGAACGGTGGCCGCGTTCGCGTGCCTCTGGCGGACGGAGGTCGAGGCGGCTCGAGCGCTCGGGGCGCGCGTCGGGCCGGCCCGCTACCACGAGGTCCGCTACGAGGAGCTCGTCGCCGATCCCGACGGCACTGTCTCCGCCATCTGCGACTTCGCCGGGATTCCCTTCGAGTCGGCGATGCTCGCCTACGCGGGTGACGTGGATGTCTCCGAGAAGCCTCACCAGCAGCGACTGCGCGAGCCGCTGCGGACGGGGGCGCGCGACTGGCGGCGCGAGCTTCGGGTCGAGGACGTCAGGGCCTTCGAGGCGATCGCGGGCGACCTCCTCGCCGAGCTCGGCTACGAGCTCTCGGCCGCTCCCCGAGCTCCCGGCGCCCATGCTCGGCTCGCCCTCGCCCGCTACCGAGCGACGCTCGCCGCGTGGAACGCCGTCGTCTCGGCGTTCCAGCGCACGCCCCTCTGGCGCTGGCGCCATCCTCCGCGCTCGGCGCTCACCTCGCCGGCGCGTTCCGGCCACGGTAGGCGAGCAGACGAGCGTTGAGCGAGAAGTAGTACGTTCGCTCGGTCGCGATCCCCGGCGTGTAGCGGCCCATGGGCAGCCTCCACACGACCTCGCCGTCGGAGATGCGGAGGCCGTACGTCTTGCCCTCGTGCACGGAGACGAAGACCGTGTCGCCGACGACGATGGGCGCGCCGAAGATGCGCCCACCGACGTCCGTGCTCCAGAGCTCCGCGCCGGTCGCGCGCCGGAACGCGCGCAGGCGCCCGTCGAAGCCGCCGGCGAAGATCCTGTCCCGGGCGATCGCAGGCGTCGTGTAGCCGAGCCCGCCGACCCGCGCCGTCCAGGCGATGTCCCCGCTCGAGAGGTCGACCGCGACGACCTTGCCCGAGCGGGCGACGGAGTAGAGGCGGACGCCGTCGCTCGAGGCGCTCGCGTAGAAGCTCTCGTAGCGGAGGGGATCGCGCTCGACGTACGTCGTCCAGCGCTCGGCGCCCGTGCGGCGGTCGAGGCACACGAAGGCGCCCGCGTAGTTCGTCACGCAGACGAGGTGGCCGACGACGGTCGGGCTCGCGTTGATCCGCCCGCGCGTCTGGTAGGCCCAGCGGATCGCCCCCGTGCGCGCGCTCACGGCGAAGAGGCGCCCGTCGTGGGAGCCGAAGTAGGCGAGCCCGTCGACGACGACGGGCGAGGACTCCACCTTCCCCGAGGTTCGCACCTGCCAGAGCCTCCGGCCGCTCCTGCGGTCGAGCGCGGTCACCGTCCCGGCCTGCGAGGAGACGAGCAACCGCGGCCCGGCGATCGCCGGGCTCGAGGGCGTCGTGCCGCCCACCCGGGCAGTCCACTCGATCGTCCCCGTGAGGGCGTCGAGCGCGTACGTCGTCCCGCGGACGCTGTTCACGTAGAGCATGCCGTCGCAGGTGACGGGGGCGAACTCGATGTAGCCGTCGAGGACGCGCGTCCAGAGCGGCCTCCTGCGGGGGAGCCCGAGGGGAGCGCCCGGGCGCGCGAGCGACCGCAGCGGGCTGCCGCCGAACTCGCGCCAGCAGCGGCGGTCGACACGCTCCTCGGGCTCAGGGGGACGCGGTGGCGGGGAGGGAGCCGTCTCCTCCGACACCGTGACGCCCTCGAGCTCCGTGTCGAGGGCGCCGACGGTCGGATCCGGGCGAAGGATCCAGACGGCCACGGCCGCTCCCGCAAGGGCGATGACGAGCCCGGTGGCGGCAGCGAGGATCCAGGCGAAGGGCTTCGGCATGCAGACACGGCCGGTTGCGCCGGCCGGTCGTCAGTGTGCCAGCGGCTCCGGCGTCCGCTCGCCGAGGGTGGCCTGCCGATGCTCGCGGCTCGACGGGGCGGGACTCGCGAGCGCGGCGGCAGCGAGCCCGAGCGCTCCCCAGGTCAGGGGATCCTCGAAGAACCCCGCGTAGAGGAGCGAGTGGACGAGGAGCGCTCCTAGCACGGCGGCGAGCCCGAGGCCGAGGAGACGATCGCGGCGGGCGACGAGGCGCAGCGCCCACGCGGCCGCGGCGAGGAGCCAGAGGTAGAGGGCGATCCCGACGACGCCGAGGTCGGCGAGCACGGTGAGCGGGGTCGTGTGCGAGGCGTTGCGCGCGGGCGAGCCGCGGCCCGAGAGCTCCGTGGAGGCGCGGGGCTGGCCGCCGATCCCGACACCGATGAGGGGTCGAGCCACGAACGCCTCGAGCGTCACCTCCACGAGGCGCGAGCGCCCGCTCGTCACCTCGCGCGCGGATCGGCCCTCGATCGCCTGGGCGGCGAAGGCGGCGGCGGCGAGCGTCGCCGCGAGGGCGCAGGCGACGAGCGCGACCCGGATGGACGTGCTCGCGCCGACGAGGGCGAGCGCGAAGGCGGTGACGAAGAGCGCGACGAAGCTCGACTGGGAGTACGAGTAGAAGAGGCCCCAGAAGAGGAGCCCGACGAGGCCGGTGAGCGCGACCCACTCGATCGTCCTCCCGCGGCGGAAGAGGAGGGCGACGAGGAGGACGACGATGGGGACGACGAGGTAGCGCCCGTACAGGCTCGGGTCCTTGAAGAGCGAGGTCACGCGGAAGAACGTCGCGTACGCGTTCGCGACCTCGACGTCACGCGCGAAGAAGACCGTGCGTGTCTGCGCCTGCCAGATCCCGATCGTCGCGAAGAGCGTTCCAAGCGCGGCGAGCGTCAAGAGGAGGCCGCGCGGGAGCCAGGGCGCGAGTGGAGCGCGCGCCACCATCGCGAGCCCCGCGGTGAAGGGGAAGAGGAAGAAGGCGAGCGCGATCCCGCCTGCTCGCTCGTCCCACGTCCAGAGGAAGGAGACGGAGGCGAAGGTCACGAAGGCGGTGAGGGGCGCCGCGAGGAGGAGCGGGAGGCCGGGCGGCCGCGCTCCTCGAAGCACGCGGTAGCCGAGGGCGAGCCCCGAGGCGGCGATGACGAAGTAGAGAGGGAGAAGGAGGAACGCCCGTTCCGACCCGAGCTCGACCGGGACGCGGAAGGGGGCGGCGGCGAGGAGCGCGACTGGCACCACTCCGGGGTAGCGGGCGAGCGGTACCGCCGCGAGAACGACGCCGACAGCTCCCGTGGCGAGGAGCGCGAGCCCCGTCGGCTCCGCGAGGAGGAGCCGGAGGTCGTCGTCGGCGACGAGCGAGCGCAGGAGCCCGAGAGAGCCGAGCCCGAGGAGGCCGATCCCAAGGAGCGGCGAGAAGCGGTCGCGCGGGAGGAGCGCGAGCGTCGCGCCGAGCGCGCCGGCGAGGGCGGCGACCTGCGCGGTCTCGGGATGCTCCATGGCAACGAACGGTACGCGCTCTCGGTGGTTCAATAGCGCGGTGATCGAGGGCTGGAAGCGAGCGCTCGTCCTCGCCCCCCACACCGACGACGGCGAGCTCGGGTGCGGTGGGACGATGGCGCGCCTCGTCGAGGGCGGCTGCGAGGTGCGCTACGTCGCCTTCTCCATCGCCACACGCTCGCTTCCGACGGGCTTCGAGCCCGATACCCTCGCGCGCGAGGTGCGCGCCGCCACAGCCGAGCTCGGCATCCCCGAGTCCCACCTCACCGTCCACGACTTCGACGTCCGCACCTTCCCCGAGCGCCGCCAGGACATCCTCGAGCTCCTCGTCGCGCTCTGGGAGGAGTGGCGCCCCGATGTCGTCTTCCAGCCGTCGCACCACGACGTCCACCAGGATCACCAGACGATCGCCCAGGAGGGCCTGCGCGCCTTCAAGCGGACGACGATCCTCGGCTACGAGGTGCCCTGGAACAACTTCGACTTCTCGTACGGCGCCTACCTCGCGCTCGAGCGCCGTCACGTTGAGCGCAAGGTCGCGGCGCTCTCCTGCTACGCGTCGCAGCAGCACCGCCGGTACGCGAACCCCGAGTACATCTGGAACCTCGCCCGCGTCCACGGCGTGAACGTGAACCGCGAGTACGCCGAGTGCTTCCAGGTCTACCGCATCGTCGCCTGAGGGCACGCTCCTCCTCGCTCGCTGATCCGGGAGGTGGGGAGCGGCGAGCTCAGGAGCTTCGCCCGGGCGAACTCGGGTCGTCGGCGCCTCGGTCGTCTCTCGGCGGCGCGGGCTCGTCGATCAGGCGCGCGAGCGCGGCCCCGAGCGAGAGGTCGTCGACGGCTCCGAAGACGCTCGCCCGCAGGCGCCCGCTGCGGTCGACGAGGACGAGGCTCGGGGTGCCGCGCAAGCCGTAGCGCCTCATCGTGACCGGGATCGGGCCCTCGCCGGGCGCATCGACGCCGACTGGGAACGTGATGCGGTACTCGGAGAGGAAGGCCGCGAGCGCCGTCGGCGTCATCGCCTCGTGGTGCTCGAAGACCGTGTGCAGCCCGACGACGGTGACATCGTCTCCGAGCAGGCGCTCCACGCGCTGCGCCTGGGGGAGTCCGTGCGCGACGCAGCCGGGGCAGAGCATCTGGAACGCCTCGATCAGCACGACCCGCCCCCGTAGGGCGGCAAGCGAGAGCGGGCTCGACGTGTTCAGCCACTCGCTCACCTCGAGCTCCGGGGCCTCCGGTGACGCCGAGGCGGGGCTGAGGAGCGCGCGCATCACGGGAAGCCTACGGGTGGCGCGTCGAGGGAGCGAGCTGCCACGACGAGGGCCAGGTCCCGAGCGTTGCGCTGAGACACGGCGCGCCGCGAGAGACCTGACCCCACCGCGTCGCGCATACTCGGGGGAGAAGAAAGGAAAGGAGGGTCGGATGCCGGACGTGGCCGCGCTGACGAAGGCGCTCGAGGGGCATGGGATCGCGTACGAGCTCCTCGAGCACAGCCGCACCGAGCGGGCCGTCGATGAGGCGAAGGCGCTCGGCCTGCCCCCGCACGAGGTCGCGAAGACGATCGTCGTGACCACGGGTGCGCGCAACGTCCGCGTCGTGCTCCCCGCCTCCGAGCGCATCGACATGCGCAAGCTGCGGGAAGCGCTCGGCGCGGGCAAGGAGCTCCACCTGCTCACGGAGGAGGATCTCGCGCGCGCGTACCCGGAGTTCGAGCTCGGCGCCGTACCGCCGGTCGGCGGACCCGACGACGACGTGGTCGTCGATCGGCGGGTCGCCGACAAGCGCCAGGTCGTCTTTGAGGCCGGAAGCCACGAGGCGTCGGTGCGGGTGAGCGCAGCCGATCTCGTCGCGCTTCCCCGCGCTCGGGTCGCCGACGTCTGTCTCGACTAGGGTCGGGTCCGAGCGACGGTCGATGGGCGGGCAGGGGCGGGACCTGCCGTCGAGGTGCCGCGGGAGCCCGCGCGCCCTCGCGCGGGATCCCGAGGCGCGCAGGGCGTGGGAGGCGCTTCCCCCCTCGCACCGGCGCGAGTACGCGGAGCGGGTCGCGGAGGCGAGGTGGGGGAGACGCGCGCTCGCCGCATGGGGAGGACGCTCGAGTCGCTGCGGGGAGCTCGCTAGCGCGCGAGCCGCAGGCGCGCCCCGATCGCCCGGCGCTCGGCCGGGAGGTAGAAGCCGAGGGGGAGGAGCAGGAGGGGGTAGGCGAGCGCGAGCCCGAGGGCGAGGGGGAGCCCCGCGCCCACGAGCTTGCCAGCGACCGCGAGCGCGATCCCAGCTCCGGCTGCCGTCCCCACCCGACGCCACTGGTAGGGCACGGGGAAGATCCTCTGCGCCCACCAGGCCATGGCCGCGAACATCGTCCCGTAGGCGGCGATGGTCGCGACCGCGGCGCCCATCATCCCGTAGCGCGGGATGAGGAGGAGGTTGAGCGCGACGTTGACCGCCGCGGCCGCGCCAGTGACGACCCAGTTGAACTGCGTGCGCTTCGCGCGGCCGACCCCGATCGCGACGACGACGTAGCCGGCGAAGGCGACGGTGGAGAAAGCGAGCGGACCGACGACTCTCGACGCCGTCTCGAAGGCGGGAGCGGCGAGCCAGTCGACGATCCAGGGCGAGAGGAGCGCAAGCCCCGTCGCGACCCAGGTCGTGAGGGCGACGAGGTACGTGAGGACGAAGGCGTACGTCCGCCTCGCCTCCCGGTCGTCCTCGATCGAGTACGCGAACGCTGGCCAGGCGAGCCGGAAGGCGGTGAGGACGAGCACGATCGCGGAGGCGATGCGCACCCCGACCGAGTAGAGCCCGACCTCGCGGACGTCAGCGAGCTGGACGAGGAAGAGCCGATCGGAGAAGTTCGTCGTCCAGAGGAAGAGCGCCGTCGGCATGAGGGGGATGCCGAAGCGGTTCATCTCGCGCAGCAACGAGCGGTCGAGCTGGAGCCCGAGCTGCTCGCGCCGGGCGCCGAGGAGGGCGGTGTAGACGAGGAGCGTGCCCGTGAAGTTGCCGACGATGACGCCGAGCGGGCCCTGCTCGAGCGCGACGACGAGGACGAGCGTGGCGCCCACCGTGAGCAGGATGTTCGCGATGCTCGCCGCGACGAAGGCGACCGAGCGCTCCTCGACGCGGAAGACCGACGTCATCTGCTCGTAGTTCATCCCCGCCCAGAGCCCGACGAACGCGGCGGCGACGAGCTCCGCATCGCCGGAGGAGCCG
>JAVQXS010000056.1:0-8148 GCA_033578065.1 Thermoleophilia bacterium | reverse complement strand
TCTGCTGCACCCGCATGACGCGGTACTGGCGCCCGAAGACGCTGTGCAGCTCGCGGGAGAAGCTCACCTTCCCCGAGAGCGTGGGGACGTTGCGGAAGCGCTCCATCTGCGCCGCGAGCGCGAGGCCGCTCGTGTTCCCGTTCGTCCGCCGGAGCGCCACGAGGAGGCCGTCGATCGCCGCCGGCCCCGTGATGAAGCCGCCCGTCGAGCCCGCCTTCTGGATCGCCTCCCGATTCCGCTCCACCATCCGGTTCACGAGCGGGTTCGGATCATCGCCGAACGCGGAGGCGTACGTCACGTAGTAGTAGTTCGTCACCTTCGGGCTCTCCGGGTACCAGTAGTTCCCGTCGCCCGCCCACGAGTTGAGGATCGGTGTCTGGTTGCCGAGCGTGCGCAGGCCGTTGATGATCGGCACCTGCGCGCCGAAGGCGGCGGCTGTCGAGGTGACGATGACGTCAGCCTTGCGCGCGTTCAGGCGCGTGACGACGTTCTGCCAGGAGGCCTGGTTTCCGCCGAGCGACTGGTACGTCTCCTCCGCCACGATCTCGCCGCCGAGCTGGCGCCAGCGGGCCTCGAACGCCTGCACGATGTTGCGGAAGTAGACGATCACCGTGTCGGTCGCGAGCGCCGCCTTGCGCCAGCCTCGGCTCCACGCGTACTCGGCCATCGCGGAGCCCTCGTCCTGGGCGACGTTGCCGAAGGAGAAGGCGAGCCGTCCCCTCGGACCGAACCGCTTCGGGCCCATCTGGTCGGTGCCGATGCAGGGAGCGATCGTCAGCTTCCCGGCGTTGATCGCCTCCTGGACGACGGGAGCGGCGAAGTCGACGTCGCAGGTCGTGAAGATGACCTGCGCCCCCTGGCCGAGGAGCCGCGCCGCGCACGCCTTCGCCACCGCAGGCTTGTTGCCCTGCGTATCGCAGGTGATGAGCCGGAGCTTGAAGCGCTTGCTCCGGCGGTTGAAGTCGGCGATGTGCGTCCGCGCCGCCGCGAGCGCCGGCCCGTCGAAGGGCGCCATGGCGCCGCTTCCGTCGTACGCCCAGCCGATGGTGACGGTCTGCGCCTGCTGCGGCGCAGCGGCGCTCACCGCCACCGCCGCACCTGCGGCCATGACGACGGCAGCGAGCGCGAGAGCTGTCCTTCTCAGGTGTCTCATTCCACCCTCCTGGGTCGATGGGTTTGCTTGTCTCGAGGGTCGTTCCGACGGCCTCTCACCACGAGGCCTCCTTCCCCTTCACGAGCGCGTAGACGGCTGTGTGGAGCGGCACGGGCACGTCGTGACGCCCCGCCTCGCGGAGGAGGGAGCCGGTGATGAGATCGATCTCCGTCGGCCGACGAGCCTGCACGTCCTCGAGCATCGAGGGGTAGTGCGCCGAGCCACGCTGGGTGGCGAGGACGTTCATCTGCCACGGGTCGTCGTGGAGCTCGATCCCAGCCGCGGCGGCGACCGCGCGCCCCTCGTCGACGAGCCCGTGGACGAGGTGCCCGAGATCGAACGGCTCCTCCTCGGCCGCGAAGTGCGCGTCGTGGGGGAGCCCGGTGAGGGCCGAGACCGGGTTCACGGCAGCGTTGAAGATGAGCTTCGACCACTGCGCCGGTCGCAGGTCGGGGAGGGCCTCCACGCGCAGGCCGGAAGCGGCGAGGAGGTCCGCGATCTCCTCGACCCGCTCGAAGGCGGTGCCCTCGTAGGGGCCGAGCCAGGTCTCCGTGTCGAGGATGTACTCGACGTGGGTGTCGGAGTGGCGCGTCCCGCTCATGAAGGTGACGCCGGAGACGATCGGCCACGGCCCGTGCTCGCGGACGACCGCCTCCGCTCCGAGCCCGTTGAGGACGGTGACGATCGTCGCCTGCGGCCAGTGGCCCGACAGGGTCGCAAGCGCCTCGCGAAGCCCCGTCGCCTTCGTCGCGACGAAGACGACGTCGGGCTCCGGAAGCTCCGCCGGGTCGGTCGCGGCGCGCATGCGCACGTGGCGCTCGCTCCGGCCGCTCACCCGCAGCCCCTCTCGCTCGAGCGCTTCCGCGTGCTCGCGGCGGCGCACGAGCGCGCTCACCTCGCACACGGACCCGAGGTGACCCGCGAGCAGGCTCCCGATGACGCCCGCGCCGACGATGCAGACGCGCTCGATCACGCGACCGCGGCGGGCTCCCCGCTCGGGACGCGGTCGCGGAAGCGCGGCGCCACCTTCTCCATGAACAGCTCCTGGTTCTTGATCGCCATCCAGTGCGGCGCGCCGCCGGCGTTGACGGTGATGCCGATCTCGGCGATCCCGGGGCAGACCTCGAGCGTCTGCTCGATGCGCTCGGCGATGTCGTCGGGCGTCCCCACCCACACGTAGTCCTCCTCGACGAGCTGCTCGTACGGGATCTCGTTCAGCTGCTCCATGATCCCGGAGGCGTAGAACCCGTAGTCGGCCTTCATGAGCCCCTCCGCCGGCGGCTTCTCGTACTCGGTGAGCGGCGAGCAGTTGCCCTTGATGAAGCCGACCATCCACTCGCGCGCCTCCCGCAGCGCCGTGTCCCGGTCCTCGTCGAGGTGGCAGGCGTGGATCCAGACGATGTCCGGCGTCGTCCCGTGCTCGGCGCAGCGCTCCCGGTAGAGGTCGAGCTGCTTCTCGAGCGCGACGTAGGGCAGGAGCGGCGGCACGGCGACGCTCCACCCGTTCTCGGCCGCGAGCTCGTACGTCCGATCGGAGGTGCCGCCGAGCGTCACCCGGAACTCCCGGCCCGGGAAGGGGACGATGTGCGAGTCCTCGACGTGGAAGTACTCGCCGTCGTGCGAGAAGCGCTCGTTGCGGAGCGCCTCGAAGAGGAGGTCGACGGCCTCCTCGTAGCGCGGCCGGGCGTGCTCGTCGAGCGGGACGCCCGCCTTCTCGGGGATCCAGCCGTGGCCTCGGCCAACCCCGAACTCGTAGCGCCCCCCGGTGAGGATGTCCGTCACCGCGATCGCCGAGGCGAGCACCGTCGGGTTCCAGTACGGCAGCGCGTGGAGCATCGTCCGGAAGCGGATCCGCTTCGTGCGCTGGGCAGCCGCGGCGAAGAGCGCCATCGGGTTCGCGGAGACGGAGAACTTCGGGAAGAAGAAGTGCTCGATCGCCGCGTACACGTCGTAGCCCAAGCGGTCGGCGTTCTCGATCTGCTCGAGCACCTCGCCGTAGAGCTCCTCCGCCGTCTTGCCGGGATGGAGCTGGATCTCGGTGTAGAGGCTGAACCTCATGTTCGGCACCTCCGGTCGATCGGTGACATGTCAGCCCGCGCGAGTATGTCCCGCCGCGCGAGGCCGGTCAAGTGCGACCCGCTCGACCGAGGTCACCACTCGACGCCCTGCCAGCGCAGGTCGCGGGCGCTCACCTCGCGCGCGGCGATGGCGACCGGCTCCGGCTCGCTCTCCTCGTGGACTGGCGACCACACGCCCCAGGAGCGGCGGTAGTACATGAGCGGTGGCTCGAGGTCGGGCTGCACGCCGCCGTCCTCGACGCGGGCGACGAGGACGACGTGGTCGCCGACCTCGAGCTCGTGCACGGTGGAGCACTCCGCCCAGGCGAGGCTGTCCGCGCGGAGGAGCGGGAGCCCCGACGCGGTCTCCTCCCAGGCCACGGTCGCGAACTTGTCGTCGACCTTCGAGGCGAAGCGCAGCCCGAGGGCGCTCCGCCCGTGACCGAGGAAGTTCACGACGAAGCGCCGCCGCAGCCGGAGCGCCTCGAGCGTGCGCGACCCGAGGTCGACGCAGACGAGGATGGTCGGCGGGGAGGCGGAGACACTCGAGACCGCCGTCGTCGTGAGCCCGCGAGGCTCGCCGTCGGGCCCGCGCGTCGTGACGATCGCGACCCCCGAGGGGAAGGAGGCCATGATGTCGAAGAAGCGCTGCCGCGTCACGGGCATCGTCGTCTCCTCCCTCCGCCCGGAGGCCTCCTCCCGCGCGCGTCCGCTCGCATCGGTCGGGGAAGTATCGCCGAGAGTGACATGTCACGCAAGCGGGCACCCCCTCGGGCCAGACGCCGGTCAGGCGCCGTCGAGGGTCGCGACGAGCTCGCGGAGGTCGTCGTCCGAGACGAGCCCCCGCCGCTTCGCACCGGCGCGCTTCACCGCCTCGAGGAGGGCGGGGAAGCGCTCCTCGGGGACGTCGAGGCCGAGCTCGGAGACCTTGATCCGGATGGAGTCGAGGCCGCTCTTCTTGCCGAGGACGATCCCGCGCTCCGCGCCCACGAGCTCGGACGCGTACGGCTCGATCGCGGGCGGGTCGTGGAACTGCGCCGCCACCGCCCCCGACTCGCGCACGAAGAGGTTCTCGCCGGTCACGGGCTTCCAGGGAGGGAGCGGCGTGCCGGCGAGCTCCTGGACGAGGCGCGAGAGCGAGCGAGCGCGCTCGAGCCGGAGCCGCGTCGGGATCCCGTACAGCGCCTCGAGCGCGAGCGCGACCTCAAGGAGATCCGCGTTCCCCGCCCGCTCGCCCATGCCGTTGATCGTGCCGTGCACCCACGTCGCCCCGGCTTGGACGGCGGCGATCGCCGCCGCCGTCGCGAGCCCGAAGTCGTCGTGGCCGTGCCAGTGGATGGGGATGCCGCGCCCGAGCCGCTCCACGACCTCGTTCACGAGGTACGCGGCGGCCTCGGGCGTCGCGATCCCGAGCGTGTCGACGACGACGACCTCGCTCGCCCCCGCCTCGACCGCCGTCTCGTACGCCGAGCGCACGAACCCGAGGTCGGCGCGGGAGGCATCGACGCCGAAGAAGGCGACGCGGATCCCCTCCTCGGTCGCGAAGGAGACGGCCGAGCGGATGCGCTCGAGCATCGCCTCGCGCGTGACCCCGAGCGCGGCGAGCTTCCCGTCCGAGACGGGGCTCTCGATCACGGACGCCTGCACGCCGAGCTCGATGAGCGCCTCCACGTCCGCCCGCACCGCGCGCGCGAAGCCCCAGATCTCCGCGTCGAGCTGCGCCTCGAGGATGAGCTCGATCGCCCGCGCGTCGTCCTCGGAGACGCGCGGGAAGCCCGCCTCGATCCGATCGACCCCAGCCCCGGAGAGCGCTTTTGCGATCTCGAGCTTTTGCTCTGGTGTGAAGACGACTCCCACAGTTTGCTCGCCGTCGCGGAGCGTCGTGTCGTAGAGCCCGACGGTGACCCGCGGCTGCGGCTCGAGCGCACGCTCGTTCAGGTCGCCCGTCCAGATCCGCGAGCGGTCGAGCGTCATGCGCGGACGATCCCGTCGGGGAAGGACGAGAGCTTCTCCACGCCGTCCGCGGTGACGAGGAAGTTGTCCTCGACCCGAAGGCCGCCTCCCCCCTCGAGGTAGCAGCCCGGCTCGATCGCGAGCACCATGCCCTGCCTCACCTCGCCGCCAGCGGCCTGGTGCGCGTACGGGGGCTCGTGGGCGCGGGCGCCGACCCCGTGGCAGACGGGGTGCGACGGCTGCCCGGGAAAGCCGAGGGCGGCGATGCCCTCGCGGATCCGCCGGTCGAGCTCGGCGAGGCTCGCGCCCGGTCGCACGAGCCCGAGGGCGTCCTCGTAGACGCCAAGGAGCCCCCGCTCGAGCTCGGCGTACCGGGGCGTCAGGTCCCCGGGAACGAGGTTCTTCGTGTGGTCGCACCAGTAGCCGTCCGCGCACACCCAGATCTCGAAGAGCGTCGGCTCGCCCTCGACCACGGGTCGAGCGGTCGTCGCCGTGAACGTCTTGATGCCGGGCCCCGACCACACGAGCGAGAACCCGAGCGCGAGGTCGACCTTCCCCTCCCAGCCCGTGCCCTCCCCGTGGACGAACCCCTCCCACTCGGCGGCGATCTGCGCCTCGCTCATCCCCGGCTCGATGACGAGCCGGCAGTGTTCCATCGCGGCCGCGGCGATGTCGTTCGCGAGGCGCATCCGCTCGAGCTCCTGCTCCGTCTTCAGCGCCCGTGCCTCGGCGAGGAGTGGCGTCGCGTCCTCGGCGCCGGGGAAGGCGGCGAACCACGCCGCCGTGAACGTCGTCGGCTCGCCGACCATGCGGTCCGAGGCCTGCGTCCCGAGCGAGAGCTCGAGCCCGACCCGCTCGTAGCCCCGGGCCGCCTCCTGCGCGAGCTCGAGCGTCCGGGCGAGCGGCGGGCGTGGGTCGTCGGGGTCGTACCCGCGGAGGTACCGGACCTCCCGCGTCCACGCCGTCCGCTCCGCGTCCTCGGCCGAGGCCTCGAGGCAGATGAGCGTCGGCTCGCCCTCGCGCGGGAAGACGCACGCGTCGTAGCCCTTCATCCCCCAGAAGTTCGTGAGGTAGAGGACGTTGTCGGGCGCGCGAACGACGAGGGCATCGAGCCCTCGCTCGTCCATGAGCGCGCGCACCCGCTGGAGCTTTCCGTCGTCCCGCGGCCAGCCCACGGGGTCGATCCTATGGGCCGTGAGAGAGTTCGGCCAAGGCATCGTCGAGGCGGTCGACTGCGGGGTCGCTGCGCCCAGTCACCGTGAGCGAGCAGTCCACGTTCTCGAGCCGACGCCGGATCTGCTGCACCCGGGACCCCACCACCGTGATCAGCCCCGAGGCCGTCGTCGGGCTTTCGAACACGTAGCACGACAGCACCGGCCCGCCTGGGTCGCTCGTGTCGAAGTCCGAGAGCATCGCAGCAACCCGGGGTCCGCACGCCTGGGTCTCCCGTTGGACGTCGAACCCAGCTCGACGGAGGGCCGACGCCGCGCGCTCGACACTGATGGGAGCCGCTGAGCCGGCACAGGACTGCTCCGGCACAGACGTGTCGAGTGAGCTGTCATCGACCACCTTGTCGTCCGGGGGCGCTTCGATCTCGACCTCGGCACCGAAGTCGAAGAACTCGATCGTCCCTTCGCCGATGTCGTCGTCGATCTGGATCCTTCGCAAGAGCCCGCCGTCGTCGATCCACACGTCGACCGGAACGACGCCGTCACAGGCGAGCCGAGCACCAGCGCAGGTCACCATCACGCGATAACGCACGGTCTCGACACCCCTGACGTCCTCACGCCCGACGCGCTCCGTCTCCCCACTCGCCTGGCGCAACGTGCCAAGGATCGCGTCCGGGCGGAACTCGTCGAGCGGACCTGCCTCCGTGGGCACCTTCACCCAAACCTTGCCGGCCGGGAGCTCGCCGATCAGTTCCCCCTGGTAGCGGACGTACGTGGTGGCGCCGATCGAGACGAGTTCAAACCGGCTGTCCGCTCCCCATTCGCACTCGATGCGGGCGGCTTCGCGAGCCCGGTCGAGCCCTCCCACGCACACCATGGACGACGTGTCGTCGTCGAACACGGTGGCGCTGCTGATCTCGAAGCGCACGGTCGGGCTCGCCTCGGTCTGCTCGAGGGCCGCGGAAAGATTCGGCTCGTTCTCGACCGTGCCACAGCCCGCGGTTGCGATCGCGATCGCCAGGGCGAGGAACGTGGCGCGCACGCCCACATCGAACACCCCCGCCGAATGGGGTGTCAACCGCTCGTCAGAAGGGGAAGAATCAGAAGGGGAGGAACTGGAGCGGCGAGCGCTCGAGGTCGGAGAGGTTCGCTTCGACGCGGACGTCGGCCTCAGGGTGCTCGGCAACGATGCGCTCAGCGAGGTCCTGCGCCCGCTCCTCGGTGAGGACGCCGACGACGAGGTAGCGCCAGCGGCGGCGGACGGAGACCGCCTCCTCCGCGAGCTCGCGGGCGAGCTCGATCGCCGCTCCCCGGGCGGGGAGGTGGCAGACGACGTGCCAGTCGACGTCGCCTTCGCGGGCCGCCTCCTCGCGCTCGGCCGCTTCGTGCGCCGCGCGCTCGGCCGCCTCCTCCTGGGGCGTCGCCGGCAGCGGGAGAGCGACGTCCTTCCAGGCTTCCTCGATCGGGTGCCAGCGCGTGAGCTCCACCGCGGCCCCTGGCGCGAGCCGGCGAACGAGTCCCTCCGCCTCCCGCGCCTGGTCCTCGGTGTCGGCGTAGAGGAAGACCGTCCGTCCGTCGCGCGTGGCCATCGCACCGGCGAGCCCGACGACGCCGAGCGCGCCTGCCCGGAGGTCGTCGCGGAGCGCCTCCGCCTCCTCCTCGGTCGGCAAGGTCGCCTCCACTCGGAAGTCCTCCATCGGCCGCGACGCTACCAGCGAACGCGAGGGTGAGCGCGTCTCCGACCGAGCCCGAGGGTCGAGCAGGAGACGTCCGCGACGCGGTCGACGTCGTCGACGGTGAGCATCGGGAAGGGCTC
>JAVQXS010000055.1:0-8227 GCA_033578065.1 Thermoleophilia bacterium | reverse complement strand
TGGGCCGGTGGCGCGCTCGTCGGCGTCCTCGCGGCCGCAGCCGCGATGGTCGGGCACGCGCGTCCCGTCTTCCTCCGCTTCCAGCGCGGCGGGAAGATGGTCGCGACCGCCGGCGGGGCGACGTTCGCGCTCGCGCCGCTCGCGGCCGCGATCTGCCTCGCCGTCTGGGTCGTCGCCTTCGCGCTCACGCGCTACGCCTCGGTCGCCTCGATCGCGACCGCCGCCTCGCTCGGCGTTCTCGTCGTCGCGCTCGGCTACCCCTGGCCGATCACCGCCTTCGGCGTGGTCGGAGCGATCGCTGTCATCCTCATGCACCGCCAGAACATCCGCCGGCTCCTCGGCGGCACGGAGCACCGCTTCGAGCTGCGCCTGCCGCGACGCGCCTGACGTGCCTGCCCGGGAGCGGGAGGAGCCACGAGCTCCCTCTCAGCTTTCCTCCTACTGCAGTCAGCCGCCTCTCGCGTAGTTGCTTGCGCCGTACCAGTCGACCACGACCACGGGCTCCTCGCCGACGACCCACGCGTCGTGGCCCGAGGGCAAGGAGGTGACGTCCCCCGGACCGGCGATGAACTCGCTGCCGTCATCCATGCGGATTGCGAGCCGGCCGCTCACGTGGTACTGGAAGTGCGGCGCCTCGCAGCTCTCGGTCTTGGCGATCGGCTTGACATGGTTCGACCAGCGCCAGCCAGGCTCGAAGACGAACCGGCCGACCTCTCCTCCGCCGACAACGAGGATCTCCGCGTGCCCGTTGGGGAACTCGCGCACCTCGTCCGGTGCCTCAAAGCTCTTGTGCTCTGTCTCGTGCCTGGCGGCCATCGCCTCCTCCTCGCTTGTTGCGTGAGATGCTAGCCTGCCGTCAGAGGCTAACCTACTAGTAGGTCAGTGTCAAGCGATTCACACGTTGGCAGGGATGTCGCGCGTGACCAGAATTCCAGCCAAGGTGTCCCAGGACACGCGGGAGAAGGCTCTCGATGTCGCTGAGCGTCTCGTACAGACGCGCGGCTACAACGGCTTCAGCTACGCGGACGTGGCCGCGGAGGTCGGGGTCACCAAGGCGACGCTTCACTACCACTTCGCGGGGAAACGGGAGCTCGGGACGGCGCTGATCGACCGCTACTCGGCGCGGTTCGTCGGCAGGATGTCTCACATCGATGACGCACGCGGAGACGCGCGACAGAAGCTTCTGGCGTTCGCTGGCATCTACGGCGATGTTCTCCGTGAGGGGCGCATGTGCCTCTGCGGAATGCTCGCTGCCGACTTCGAGACGCTACCGGAGTCGATGCAGGCCGAGCTCCTGCGCTTCTTCGACGAGACGCACGCCTGGCTGACGAAGGTCGTCGCGGAGGGCGTCGAAGGGGGTGACCTGCGGATTGCCGGGGCGCCCGAGGAGGTGGCGCAGGCGATCCTCGGGGGGCTCGAGGGAGCGATGCTCGTCGCGCGCCCGTACCGCGACGTCGCTCGCTTCGAAGCGGCGGCCCGCCAGCTGCTCGCGAGCCTCCTGGCTAGCTGAGCGTCGTCTCGCGTGCGTGTCTCAGGAAGCGTGGAGCCAGTCGGCGAGCGTCGTCTGCACGGAGCTCGAGCCCCTCCCGGCGAGCTCGCGACGGAGCTCGCCGACTGTCCCGAAGCGCTCGGCGACGACGTCGTGCACGTGGATCGTCTCGAAGTTCACCTGTCGGGAGAGCAGGAAGTCGTCGTCCGCGAGCTCCGAGAACGCCTCGAGCGCGCCGCGGAGCGCGTAGCGCACCGAGTCCTCGACGAAGCGTGGCTGGAGGTGGGCGTGCTCGACGACGAAGAGCTCGTCCGGCCGCTTCAGGAGGTCGTAGATGGGGGCGCTCATCGAGCGCTCCGCGACCTCGAGCAGGGAGACCGCGTCGAGGTCGCTCTCCGTGCCCACGAGGAGCGTCTGGCGACCGCGCTGGTTGTGGGTCGCGAGGGGGACGAGCTCGAGGATCCTCTCGATGTCGGCCGCGTCGAAGCCCGCCTCGAGGAGCCGCTCGCTCGCTCGGCTGCGGACGAGCCCCTGGGCACAGGGGCAGGCGTTGATCCCCGTCGCCTCGACGCCGACGACGCGCCGCGTTCCGGCCTCGGAGGCGGCCGCGATCCCGCACAGCGTCACCATCTCCTGCGTCGCGAGCCCCGTGACCGGCGTCCGCCGGTGAATGGGCCACTGGGCGCGGATCGAGACCTCCGCCCGCAGCGCCCGCTGGCGCTCGACAATCCGGCTCGCGATGTGCTCGGCGAGCACCTCGACGAGGAGCGCCTCCCGCTCGACGACGAGGTCGATCGCCTCCTCGAAGAGCTCCGGGAAGCGCGACATGTGAACGCCCTTCTGGTCAGCCCCAAGGTCGACCGTGCAGTCGATCACCGCGGACATGACCGTCTCGGCGTCGCCGCGCCGGATCCGGATCGCCTTCTGGACACCGGTCACCCCGGCTCGCGAGAGGGCGAGCGCGATCTCCGGAGACGAGGCCTGGAGGTCGCCCTCGAGCTTGAGCGTGTCGCTCACGTCGGCCACCGTAGCACTGTACGCACGGTGCCCCGGATCCGGATCATGGCTCAGCGCAGGAGCCGCGAGAGGCGGCGATCCTTGAGCAGCCGACCGCCGGTCTGGCAGCGCGGGCAGTAGAAGATCGTGTGTTCCTCGAACGAGACGCGGGCGATCGGCGTCCCGCACGCAGGACACGGCTCGCCGAGGCGGTCGTGGACGAGGTAGACGTCTCGGTCGCCCCTCCCGCGCAGGCGAAGCTCGAGCGCGCGTGCGAGATCCCCGTGGATCGCCGCTGCGAGCCGCTCGACGTCGTCGGGGGTGAGCTCGGTCGAGACCGCGAACGGCGACAGCCGCGCGCGGAGGAGGATCTCGTTCGCGTGCGCGCGACCGATCCCCGCGATCGCCCGCTGGTCGCGGAGGAGCGAGTGGAGCTGGCGCCGCTCGCGGCCGAGGATCCCGCCGAGCGTCTGCGCGTCGAGCGAGAGCGCGTCCGGGCCGAGGTGGACGAGGTCGGCCTCGAGCTGCTTCGGCGTCACGAGCCAGACGCCCGCCCGCTTGCGCCTCCCGGCCTCCGTGAGCACGAGCTCGCCGCCGTCCGCGAAGCGGACGCGGAACGCGGGCCTCCCCGGCCGTCTCGCCCCTGGCGGGAGGTAGCGGAGCCTGCCGGCGCTCATGAGGTGGACGCGCAGCACGAGCTCGCCGTCAGCCGTCGGGAAGAGGAGGTTCTTGCCGCGTCGACGCGCACCCTCGAAGCGCCGTCCGTCGAGGGCGGAGAGTGGCGGCGCGACGGTCTTCAGCGTCGCGATGTGCGCCGGCCCCGCCTTCTCGATCGGCGCGGCCGATACGAGCGGATCGAGCTCGCGCGCCCACGCCTCGACCTCCGGCAGCTCAGGCACGCGCCGGCTCCGTTGCGGCGTCGGCGACGGGCTCGGGCAGCTCTCGCAGACGGCGTTGCGGCGACAGGAGAAGCCAGAGGAACGCGAGCCCGCCCCCGATCGCGCCGACGACGATCGTCTCGCGCAGGCCGATCCACGTGGCGAGGGCACCTCCGAGCAGCGCCCCGATCGGGATCGTGCCCCAGACGACGAACCGCATCACCGAGCTCATGCGGCCCTGCAAGCGCGGTGGGCAGATCGCCTGCCGGTAGCTGACCTGGGCGATGTTGTAGACGACCACCGTGAGCCCGAGCAGGAGCTGCGCGACGATGAGGACGGGGACGGCCGCGTTGCCCGGCGGCGCGAGCGCGACGAGCAGGAAGCCGGGGCCGAAGAGCGCTGCGGCGACGATCGACGTCGGGCCGATTCCGAGCCGGCCCGAGATCCTGCGCGCTACGAGCGCCCCGAGCACGGAGCCGGCAGCGCCCACCGAGAAGATGAGGCCGATCACCCCGGCCGCCAGCCCGAGCTCCCGGACGAAGAAGACGAGCACGACGGCGAAGGCGAGGCTTCCGAAGAGGTTCGAGGTCGCCGTGCAGCCCGCCTGGGCGCGCAGGTTCGGGTTGCCGAGGACGAAGCGGAAGCCTTCCTTCAGCTCCGTGCGGACGCTCCTCGTCGATCCCTCCGCGGCTCGTGGGCGCTCGGGCGACGCCTCCTTCGTACGGATGCGAAGGAGGAAGAGCCCCGACGCGACGAAGCTCGCGGCATCGACGAGCACCGCGTAGGGGGCGGTGAAGAGCTCCACGAGCGCTCCCGCGAGGCCCGGCCCCGCCACCTGGGAGGCAGAGCGGCTGAGCTCGAGCTTCGAGTTCCCCTCGAGGAGCTGCTCCCGCTCGACGAGCGATGGCAGGTACGCCTGGTAGGCGACGTCGAAGAAGACCTGGCAGGCCCCGACGAGGAAGACGACGGCGTAGAGGTGCCAGAGCGTCAGGAGACCGGCGACGTACGCCAGGGGGATCGTCGCGAGGAGCGCGGCGCGAGCGAGATCGGTGGCAATGAGGATCGGGCGGCGGCGGAGCCGGTCGACCCAGACGCCCGCAGGGAGCGCGAGGAAGACGAAGGGGAGGAAGTTGAGGACGCCGAGGATGGCGACCTCGAAGGCGGTCGCGTCGAGGACGACGATGGCGACGAACCCGAGCGCGAGGTCGTCGACCTGCGACCCGAGCATGCTGATCGTCTCGCCCGCCCACAGCTTGAGGAAGTCCGCGTTGCGCCAGAGCCCTCGACGCGGACACAGGCTACGCATCGGGGTCGCCTGAGGGCAGGGTTGTCGAGGAGCGGAAGAAGGCGACCGAGAGGACGTACGCGTCGCCGTCGGGACGCCCTGCGGCGAGGACGTCATCCGCGAGGCGCTCGAGGCGTCGCTTGAAGCGGCGCGCGTCGCGCTCGGTCAGGCGGACGCGCGCGACGCCCGCCTTCCCGTGCTCGTCGCTAGACGCGGCAGCCTCCTCCGCGACCTGCCGGAGGATCGCGGCGGCGAGGGCGCTCTCGCTCAGCTCGTCCTCCGCGGTGACGGCGCGGAGCTCGAAGACCCGCGCGACGCGTCCGTAGAAGCGCTCCGTGAGCGCGCGCACGCGACGCGTGCGGACGACCCGGACGAGCCCCGCGCGCTCGAGCACCCTCACGTGGTGCGCGACGGTCCCCTTCGGCATACCGAGCGCCGTCGCGAGCTCGGTCGTCGAGGCGGCGCGCTGGCCGAGCAGCCCGACGATGCGGCTCCGAGTCGAGTCGGCGAGTGCGCGGAGCTGCGCCGACTCGGAGACGACGAGGACGTCGTCGAGCTCGTAGTCGGGGTAACGGTCGATGATCGCGGAACGTATCAAGAACATCGACCGTTTGCGAGACGCGACGGCTACCCTGAGCCCGTGGGGCCGATCGTCGTCGAGGTCATCCGGGGCGCGGTCGTCGAGGCGCGGCACCGGGTGCACGCCGTCGCGGTCTCGGAGGGCACCGTCGTCGCGCAGGTCGGGGATCCGGCGCTCGTCACCTGGCTCCGAAGCGCGGCCAAGCCGCTCCAGGCGCTCCCCATCGTCCGCGCGCGGCGCGACCTGACGGATGCCGAGGTCGCGATCGTCTGCGCCTCGCACCGCGCGCGGCCCGAGCAGCTCGAGGTGGTGCGGAGCCTGCTCGCGAAGGCGGGAGCGACGGAGGACGACCTCGCCTGCGGGCGGCCGCCGAGGCGCATCGAGCACGACTGCTCGGGGAAGCACGCAGGCATGCTCGCGCTCTGTGCCGCGGCGGGGTGGTCGAAGGAGGGCTTCGAGCGCCGCGACCATCCGTGCCAGCGCGCGATGCTCGCCGAGGTCGCCGCTGCGACGGGAGCGCTACCGGAGGAGATCCCGACCGCGAGCGACGGGTGCGGCGTCCTCACGTACGCCTTCGCGCTCGAGCGGATCGCGGCCGCGTTCTCCCGCTTCCACACGCTCGACGGCGCGCTCGCCGTCACCCGCGCGATGGTGGCGCACCCCGAGCTCGTGCGAGGGCGAGGAGCTGCGGACACCGTCCTCATGCAGGCGCATCGAGGCTGGATCGCGAAGGGCGGCGCGGAGGGCCTCCTCGTCGCCGCGTCGCCGGACGGGCTCGGGCTCGCGCTCAAGGTCGAGGACGGGGCCGGTCGCGCGGTCGGCCCGGCGCTCGCGGCGTTCCTCTCCCGTCTCGGCTTGCCGCTCCCCGCGCTCGAGCGGGCTCCGGTCGAGACCTCGCGGGGCGAAGCCGTCGGACAGATCCGCGTCTCTCCCTCCCCCTGACCCCCGTTCCCCCTCTTCCCCTTCGCGCCCGGTCCGTCTAGGATCGGCGCGCTGTCTCGCGACGCCGGGGGGCGGAAGGCGGAACCGGGTCGCGGACGCGGGTGGTGGTCAGTATCCGTTCGAGCGCGAAAGGAGAACGCCAGGGCCATGCTGTCCGTCGATGTCGCCCTCCCGGACGTCGACGAGCTCCACAGGCTCGTCGAGCAGGGGCTCGAGAAGGGGTTCCTCACGTACGACGAGATCGTCGCGAGCCTCGAGGAGGTGGAGCTGACGAAGGAGCAGATCGAGGACTTCCACGCGTACCTCGTCGACCACGCGATCGAGCTCGTCGAGGGCGCAGAGCACGCGTCGCTCCCCCACGGGGAGCCCCCGCCCGAGGACGGGAAGGACGCGCCGAAGCTCGACCTCTCGGTCGAGCCGTCCCTCGACTCCCTCCGCCTCTACCTGCGGGAGATCGGGAGGGTTCCGCTCCTCACCGCCGACCAGGAGGTCGCGCTCGCGAAGCGGATCGAGCGTGGCGACCTGGCGGCGAAGCAGCACATGATCGAGGCGAACCTCCGCCTCGTCGTCTCCATCGCGAAGGGGTACCTCGGCCGCGGGCTCTCGTTCCTCGACCTCATCCAGGAGGGGTCGCTCGGTCTCATCCGAGCGGTCGAGAAGTTCGACCACCGGAAGGGGTTCAAGTTCTCGACGTACGCGACCTGGTGGATCCGGCAGGCGGTCACGCGCGCCATCGCCGACAAGGCCCGCACGATCCGCATTCCCGTGCACATGGTCGAGAAGCTCAACAAGGTCATCCACATCGAGCGCCAGCTCGTCCAGCGCCTCGGGCGGGAGCCGACGCCGGAGGAGATCGCCGAGGAGCTCGAGATCGACCCGGAGGAGGTGCGTGAGATCCTCCGGGTGGCGCAGCTTCCGGTCTCGCTCGAGAAGCCGGTGGGCGAGGAGGAGGACTCCTCGCTCGCCGACTTCGTTGCCGACGAGCAGGCCGAGTCGCCGTTCGACACGACCTCGCTCGTGCTGCGCCGCGCCGACGTCGAGCACGCCCTCGCGGCGCTCCCGGAGCGCGAGCGACGCGTCCTCGAGCTCCGCTACGGCCTGAACGGCGCGGAGCCGTACACGCTCGAGGAGGTGGGGCGGGCGTTCGGCGTCACCCGCGAGCGCATCCGCCAGATCGAGAACACGACCCTGCGGAAGCTCCAGACGCTCCCCGAGGCGCAGGCGCTCCGCGACTGCATGTGAGCCCGGGGTCCCGAGCAGGAGCACTCGAGCTTCGGGTCGAGGCGGTCGAGGGCTGAGACGGCCCGGAGAGCGCCGGCCTCCAACCTTCGTCAGGCCGGGAGGAGCCCGGCATCGGAGAGCGCTGCCAGGCAGTGCTCTCGGATTGCGCTCGCGACCTCGGCGACGTCCGAGTGGGGAGGAGCGAACCCGCTCACCTCGAGCCAGACGACGCGCTCTGCGACCTCGCCCACGCGGACGGACAGCGTGAGCGCGCTCGCGTCCGGCAGGCGCTCGAGGGCGCGCTCGACGAGCCGGCGCGCGTCGGTCAGCGATGCCCCCAGGCGCACGGGGACGCTGGCGGAGACGAGCCGGCGGGGGTCGCGCCCGGAGCGGTTGACGATCGTCTCCGACACCATCGCCCGGTTCGGGACGAAGATCTCCGACCCATTGTCGGAGACGAGCGCTGTGTAGCTGATCGTGATCCGCTCGACGCGACCCGTGTGCGCGCCGACCGTCACCCGGTCGCCGAGGCGGACGGGCTGCGTGAGCGCGAGGAGCACGCCGGCGCCGAGGTTGCCGAGCGGAGTCGTCAGCGCGAGGCCGGCGACGACGGCGAGCACGGCGCTCGAGGCGAGGAACGCGTGCGCGACCTCCGTCGTCGCGGGGAAGATCGAGAGCACGCTCCAGACGCCCACGAGCGCTACGAGGACGACGAGGATGCGAACGAGGAACGAGTACATCGTCCGTCGCGCCGCCGCCACCGCCGGATCTCGCTCTGCCAAGCGTCGCTCGTAGCGGTCGTAGCCGCGGTGCAGCAGGGAGCGGACGACGAGCAC
>JAVQXS010000054.1:0-8311 GCA_033578065.1 Thermoleophilia bacterium | reverse complement strand
GATGTCGGCACCGATGCCTCGGCCGCCGCCGGTGACGAGGGCGACGCCCCGAAGCGCGTCAGACGACACGCGCGATCTCCTCGAGCGCCTCCGGGTTCTCGAGCGTCGAGAGGTCGCCGGGGTCCTCGCCGAGCGCGCGCGCCCGCACCGCCCGGCGGACGATCTTCGCGCTCCTCGTCTTCGGCAGCGCCGACACGAAGAGGACGCGCTCGGGCGCGAACGCCTTCCCGAGCTCGTCGCTCACCGCCCTCGAGACGTCCTCGGGCGAGGCCTCGGCCCCCGGCCGCAGGACGCAGAAGAGCCACGGCACCTCCCCCTTCACGTCGTGCGGCACGCCGATCGCCGCCGCCTCGGCGACGGCAGGATGGCCGACCGCAGCGGACTCGAGCTCCGCCGGGCCGATGCGCTTGCCGGCGATGTTGAGGGTGTCGTCGGAGCGGCCGTGGAGGTACCAGTAGCCGTCCTCGTCGACGGAGGCCCAGTCGCCGTGCGTCCACACGCCGGGGAAGCGCCGCCAGTACGTGTCGAGGTAGCGCTCCGGGTCGCGCCAGAGGCCGCGCGTCATCCCCGGCCAGGGGCGCTTGCAGACGAGCTCGCCGACGGTGCCGCGGAGCGAGCGTCCCTCCTCGTCGAAGACGTCCATGTCCTGGCCGAGCGCGGGGAAGCCGAGGGAGCAGGGCTTCGTGGGGGCGAGCATCGTCACCGAGAGGAAGCAGGCGCCGACCTCGGTGCCGCCGGAGATGTTGACGATCGGGATCCGCCCTCGCCCGCACACGTGCTCGTCGAGCCAGTCGTACGGGCCCCGGTTCCAGGGCTCGCCCGTCGTCGTCACCGCGCGCAGCGAGGAGAGGTCGGCGTCCGGCTCGCCATGGGGGATGAGCGCGCGCACGAGCGTGGGCGAGACGCCGAGCATCGTCACCCGCTCGCGCTCGACGAGCCGCCACAGGCGGTCGGGCGGCGAGTCGGGAGCGCCTTCGAGGAAGACGATCGCCGCGCCGAGCGCGCCGGCGCCGACGACCGTCCACGGCCCCATGATCCAGCCCATGTCGGTCGCGAAGAGGACGCGGTCGCCCGCCTTCACGTCCGACTGGTAGGCGACCTCGCGCGCGATGGAGAGGAGGAAGCCGCCCTGGACGTGGAGGACGCCCTTCGGCTTGCCCGTCGTTCCCGAGGTGTAGGCGAGGAGGTACGGGGCCTCGCTCGACACCTCCCGCGGCGGCAGCGTGCCCGGCGAGCCCGCGACGAGCTCGGCCCAGTCGCGATCGCGGCCCGGATGCCAGGGGACGTCGGTTCCGAGGCGACGCCAGACGACGACGTGCTCGAGGGAGGGGACGGCCTCGATCGCCTCGTCGGCGATCTCCTTCATAGGGACGACCTTCCCCCGCCGCAGCGAGCCGTCGGCGGTGACGAGCACGCGCGCGCCGGCGTCCTCGAGGCGCGTGGCGACCGCGGGTGCCGCGAAGCCCGAGAAGATCGGCACCTGGATCGCGCCGAGGTGCGCGCAGGCGTGGGAGGCGATCGCCGCCTCGGGCGACATCGGGAGGTAGATCCCGACCGCGTCCCCCTCGCGGACGCCGAGCCGCGCGAGGCCCTCGGCGAGGCGCGTCACCTCCGCGGAAAGCTCGCGCCAGGTGAGCGCGCGCCGCCCGCCCTCCTCGGGCGCGAAGACCGCCGCCTCCTCGTCGGGCCGCTCCCGCGCCCAGCGGTGGACGCACGCCTCGGCGAGGTTGAGCTGCGCCCCGAGGAACCACGTCGTCCACTCGATGCCACGCGAGTCGTCGAGGACGCGGTCCCAGTCGCGAACGAGGGGGATCCCGAGGTCGGCGCGAACCGCGCGCCAGAAGCGGTCCGGCTCCTCGACGGAGACTCGGTGGAGCTCCTCGTACGTCGCGCACCCGAGCGTCCGCGCGAGGCGCGAGACGTTCGCGGCGGCGAGCTGCTCGGGCGTCGGCACCCAGGTGAAGCTGCGCCTCTCGTTAGCGTCTGCTAGCTTAGCGTTCACTAACTTCGACGAAAGGCGACTGCATGGCGCGAATCTTCGCAGAGCCGAACCGCACGTGGCTGACGCTCGTCGCGGTCTCGCTCGGGCTCTTCATGATCATGCTCGACAACACGGTCGTGAACGTCGCGCTGCCGGCGATCCAGCGCGACCTCGAGGCGACGCTCTCGGAGCTCCAGTGGATCGTCACCGGCTACGCGCTCGCCTTCGCGGCCTTCATGCTCATCGGCGGGAAGGTCGCAGACGCGTACGGGCGCCGCCGGATCTTCGTCCTCGGGATCCTCGTCTTCACCGGCGCGTCGCTCCTCTGCGGCCTCGCTCCCTCGAGCGAGGCCCTCATCGCCGCGCGCGTCGTGCAGGGGCTCGGCGCGGCGCTCATGAGCCCCGCCACCCTCTCCATCATCGCGGCCACCTTCCCGCCAGCGCGCCGGGGAGCGGCAGTCGGGGTCTGGGCGGGCGTGGCCGCGCTCGCGCTCGCGATCGGCCCGCTCGTCGGCGGGCTCCTCACCGAGCACCTGAGCTGGCACTGGATCTTCTTCGTCAACGTCCCGGTGGGCGCTCTCGGCGTCGTCGCGAGCTACGCCCTCGTCGCCGAGTCCCGGGACGAGACGCACGAGCGCCTCGACCTGCCCGGGCTCGCGACCTCGGGCCTCGGGCTCTTCGCCCTCACGTACGCGCTCATCGAGGCGAACACGTACGGGTGGACGTCGTCCCGCATCCTCGGCTCCTTCGCCCTCGCGGGCGTCGCGCTCGCCTCTTTCGTCGCCCTCGAGCGTCTCCAGCGAGCGCCGATGCTCCCGCTCGACCTCTTCCGGAACCGCACGTACACGGGGGCGAACGCGGTCACGCTCCTCGCAGCGCTCGCGATGTTCGGGGTCTTCTTCTTCATGTCGCTCTACATGCAGGGCATCCTCGGCTACTCGGCGGTGGAGACGGGGGCGGCGTTCCTGCCGATGACGGTCGTCATCATCCTCGTCGCTCCCCTCGCCGGGCGCACCGCCGACCGCATCGGCTCGCGGGCGCTCATGACGGGCGGGATGCTCCTCGTCGCGCTCCACCTCGCCTACCTGTCGCGGCTCGGCGCCGACGCGACGTACGGCGACCTCCTGCCCGGCTTCCTCCTCGGCGGCTTCGGGATGGCGCTCACGATGACGCCGAGCACGGCGGCCGCGACCCGAGCGGTACCCGTCGAGAAGGCCGGCGTGGGCGCCGCGGTGCTCAACGCCTTCCGGCAGGTCGGCGGCTCGCTCGGGATCGCGGTCATGGGCGCGATCATGGCCCGCGAGGTCGGCAGCGGGCCCTCGCCGGACGCCTTCATGCGCGGGTTCGAGAACGCCCTTGAGACCGCGGCTGGGATCGCGCTCGCCGGGGCGATCGTCGCCTACCTCCTCGTTCGACCTCACGAAGGAGCGGGGCGGGCCGCGCGTGCAGGAGCCCCGGAGCCGGCCGCATGACGCCGCAGGGCGCGACGCGTCTTCCCGCCGCCGTGCGCCGCCGCGCCCTCCTCGACGCGGCGCTCCGTGTCTTCTCGAGCGGGAGCTACGCGGGGGCGACGACGGCCGAGATCGCGCGCGAGGCGGGCGTCTCGGAGCCGATCCTCTACCGGCACTTCCGCTCGAAGCGCGACCTCTACCTCGCGTGCCTCGACGACGTCTGGCAGCGCAAGCGGGCGCTCCTCGAGCGGACGTTCGACGAGCTCGGGCCCGCAGAGGGCTGGCGCAGCCTCGGCCCCGCCTCGATGCGGGAGATGAAGGTGCTCCTCCCGAGCCTCTGGATGCAGGCGATCACCGAGGCGGGCGAGGACCCCGTCATCCGTCGCCACGTCCGTCGTCACATGCGCGAGGTGCACGACTTCTTCGCCGACGTGCTGCGGAGGCTCCAGGAAGCGGGCGTCGTCCATCCCGATCGTGATCCGGACGCGGAGGCGTGGGTCTTCATCGGGGGGGCGCTCCTCCAGGCAGTCGCCGATCGCCTCGGCGGCCCGCTCGACACCGGCGACATCGAGGCGATCCGCGCGGAGCGCCACCGCTGGCTCACGGGGGCGGAGGACGGCGAGCGCGAGGCTCGCCGAGCGCGCTGAGCGTCCCTGCGAGGGGGCTGAGAGTCCCAGTTAGGAGCAGAACGCCCCCGGCTGCGGCCCCGGGGGCGTTCTCCGTTCGAGGCGACCCCTTCCCGGGTCGGCGAGCCGGAGATCCGTGACTCTGCGGCCCAGCCACGGTCGCCTGTCGCTCGCCGGCGGATCCGGCGGTGGCGCCCTCGCATCCGACCTGGCGTCCAGTCGGTGCGGTGTGGGCCTGACTATAGGGGCCCTGTCTGGAAAAGTCAAGTAGCTCGGTCAAGTGATTTGCGCTACCCTTCGCTTCACCAGGCTCGTTGGATGGGATTCCCCCTCCTGGGGGAGCGCGTCGCAGGCTCGATGGGTTTCACTCCGACACGGGCATGACGAGGACCGACACGCCGTTTCCGGTGCGCGCGGGCGCTACGCTCGGCGAGCGCGTGCGCGCGCTCCGTCTCGCGGCCGGGCTCACGCAGACCGAGCTCGCCGGTGGGCGCTTCTCGAAGGAGTACATCTCGCAGATCGAGCGGGGGAAGACGCGGCCGGCCCCAGCGACGGTCGCGCTCCTCGCGGAGCGGCTCGGGGTCGATGCGGCCTTCCTCGAGCGGGGCGTGTCGGTCGAGGAGCAGACGCGCGTGGAGGCGCAGCTCGCGCGCGCCGAGGCCCTCTCGGAGGCGCACGAGTACGAGGACGCGCTCGGGGCGTTCAACGAGGCGCGAGCGGCAGTCGACGCGCTCGGCTCGCCCGCGCTCGAGCTCCGCGCGCTCCTCGGCGAGTCGTGGGCGCTCCAGCAGCTCGGGCAGGTCCGGGAGGCGCTCGCGCTCCTCCAGCGGGCGCGGGAGCTCTCCGAGCGCCCGGAGCTCTCGGACGTCGACCGCGCCGAGGTGCTCTTCCGCCTCGGGGTCGCGCGCTACAAGCTCTCGAGCATCGGGACGGCGGTCGCGCTCTTCGGCGAGGCGCTCGCGCTCGCGGAGCGGTCGGGGCTCCCGTGCGACCTCCTGCGCGCGGACATCCTCGGCTGGAGGTCGCGGTGCTACCGTCGGCAGCGGGACTACGTCGCGGCGCGCGAGGATGTCGAGCGGGCGCTCGAGCTCGCGCAGGAGCTCGGCGACCGCCGAGCGATCGCGAACACGTACTTCCAGGCGTCCCTCGTCGCCCAACGGGAGGGGCACTGGATCCTCTCGCGGACGTACGCGCAGCGTGCCCGGGAGCTGTACCAGGAGCTGAACGACGAGCGGAACGTCGGGAGGCTCCTGCTCAACCTCGGCGGCCTCACGCTCCTCCTCGGCGACGAGGAGCGAGCCGTCGAGCACCTCGAGGCCGCCCTCCAGCGGGCGGTCGACGCAGGCTCGCCTGCCGATATCGCGCAGGTCTTGGAGGGTCTCGCCCAGGTGCACCTGCGCCGGGGCGAGTACGAGAGGGCGGAGGAGCGCGCGCGCCGAGCGCTCGCTCTGCTCGAGGGTCGGGAGGACTTCCTCGACGAGGTCTCTGCCTCCCAGCTCGCGTTGGGACGCGCGCTCATGGAGCAGGGACGGCTCGACGAGGCGGAGGAGTGCTTCCGCGCGTCCGATGCGGCTGCCGAGCAGCTCGCGTCACTCAGCCACCGTGCGGAAGCCTGGGTCGCGTTGGGCGACCTCGCCGCTCGTCGCGGGGACGAGGGCGAGGCCGCGCGTCTCTACCGGAACGCCGCCGAGGCGCTCCGAGAAATCCGCTTCTAGAGAGAGGAGGTCGCCATGAAGCCTCGCTTGCTCGTCTTGCTCGCGAGCCTGGCGCTCGTCGCGGCCTGGGCAGGGAAGGTGCTCGCCCCCCTGTCCTGGTCCGACGGGCACCTGTAGGCCGAAGGTCGGCCACCTTCGGCTCCCATCCACCTGCGGCTAGCACGTGCGTCCTGCTCGGGCGCACGTGCCGGCCCCGGGGTGCTCCTCGTCTGGACGCCGAGCGCGGAGAAGCGCTGGGGACGCGCGCTCGCCCTCCACCTCGGCGGGAGGAAGCCACGGCGTCGGGGATACACTCGACAGCGATGCGACGGGTCGCTCTCGCCGCCGCTGCCTCGTGTCTCGCGCTCGCCGGCTGCGGCGGAGGGGGAGCGGCTTCCCAGGCGGACGATCCCCGCGCGGGGCGGACGCTCGAGGAGCTCTGGCGGGCACCTGGCGACGACGTCGCCGTCATCGCCGGCACGCAGACGCACGTTCCCGGCGACGTCCGGGTGTCGTTCCTCGTCCTCGACGCCGAGGGGGCGCCCGTGCTCATCCCGACCGCGCGCGTCCTCGTCGCGCGCGGGCTCGAGGAGGAGCCCTTCCTCGAGACGACCGCTCAGCTCGAGCGGATCGGCGTGCCCGGACTCTCGGAGGCGGACGCGACGCACATCTACGTGGCGCGCCTGAAGCTGCCGGAGCCGGGGACGTACTGGCTCCTCGCCGAGCCGGAGGGCGGCGCGCCGATCCAGGCGCTCGGCAACGTCGTCGTCGCTGCCGACGATCCCGTGCCCGACGTGGGCGAGCCGGCGCCCCGATCTCGGACGCCGACGCTCGCCTCCGTCGGGGGTGACGCCTCGCGGATCACGACCCGCAGGCCCCCGGACGAGATCCTCCTCGAGCGCTCGGTCGTCGAGGCGCTGCGCGCGCGCGTGCCCTTCGTCGTCACCTTCGCGACGCCGAAGTTCTGCGAGAGCCGCATCTGTGCCCCAGTGGTCGACGTCGTCGAGGAGGTGGCGAAGCGTTTCGAAGGCGAGCGGGTCTGGTTCATCCACGTCGAGGTCTACGAGGGGAACGACCCGGCGAAGGGGTACAACCGGTGGATGCGCGAGTGGGGGCTGCGGACGGAGCCGTGGACGTTCGTCGTGCGCCCCGACGGTCGGATCGCGGAGCGCTACGAGGGCGCCGTCTCCGTGAAGGAGCTTGAGGCGCGCGTCGCGACGCTCCTCGAGACCGGCCGCTAGCGAGCGCCCGACTCCTTCCCGGCTCGGGCACGCACGGAGGATGTGGAGCCTGTGCTCGTACACTTGCCCCCGATGCCGCGCGCCGTCGTCCTCTCCGCCGTCCGCACGCCGATCGGGCGCTACGGCGGATCGCTCGCCGGGGTGCGTCCCGACGACCTCGCTGCGCACGTCGTCGAGGCGGCGGTCGAGCGCGCTGGCGTCGATCCCGCGGCGATCGACGACGTCGTCCTCGGCTGCGCGAACCAGGCGGGGGAGGACAACCGCAACGTCGCGCGGATGGCGGTGCTCCTCGCCGGATTTCCGGACGCCGTCCCGGGGGTCACCGTCAATCGACTCTGTGCCTCAGGGCTCTCCGCCGTCGTCGCCGGGAGCCACGCGATCATCGCGGGCGACGCGGAGGTCGTGGTGGCGGGCGGCGTGGAGTCGATGAGCCGTGCCCCGCTCGTCCTCGGGAAGCCGGAGTCCCCCTTCCCGCGGGGCAACCAGACGATCTGGGACACGACGCTCGGCTGGCGCTTCCCGAACCCGCGGCTCGAGGCGCGGTTTCCGCTCGAGTCCATGGGCGAGACGGGGGAGAACGTCGCCGAGCGGTGGGGGATCTCCCGCGAAGAGCAGGACGCGTTCGCGTTGCGCTCGCAGCGACGCTGGGTGGCGGCACTGGAGGCTGGACGCTTCGCCGACGAGCTCGTTCCGGTCGGCGATGTCGCCGTCGACGAGCACCCGCGCCCGCAGACGAGCGCGGAGGCCCTCGCGTCCCTCCGCCCCGCCTTCCGGGAGGGAGGGACGGTGACGGCCGGGAACGCGAGCGGGATCAACGACGGCGCTGCAGCCCTCGTCCTCGCGAGCGAGGAGCGAGCGCGCGCGCTCGGGTGCGAGCCCCTCGCCGCCTTCGTCGGGAGCGCGGTCGCGGGCGTCGATCCGCGCGTCATGGGCATCGGGCCCGTGCCCGCCGTGCGGAAGCTCCTCGCACGGACCGGCGTCGGGATCGAGGAGATCGACCTCGTCGAGCTCAACGAGGCGTTCGCCTCGCAGAGCCTCGCGGTCATCCGCGAGCTCGGTCTCGACGAGGAGCGCGTGAACGTGAACGGGGGCGCGATCGCGCTCGGTCACCCGCTCGGGATGAGCGGCGCCCGTCTCGTCGTTACCCTCCTGCACGAGCTCCGGCGCCGCGGCGGTCGCTACGGCCTCGCGACGCTCTGCGTCGGGGTCGGCCAGGGCGTCGCCGCGCTCTTCGAGCGCGGGAGCGCGAGCTAGCCCTCCTGCTCCGCGAGCCGGCGGCTGCGCTCGAGGAGCGGCTGGCCGCTCCGACGGTGGCGGC
>JAVQXS010000053.1:0-8365 GCA_033578065.1 Thermoleophilia bacterium | reverse complement strand
GCGGATTGAAGGGGACGTGTACGCCGTGGACGTCTACCCCCTGTAGGTCGGCGCGTCGCCGACGGGCGGCGCCCGTAGACTCACACGAGATGGATGCCCTCCGCATCATCCCGCTCGGTGGCCTCGGCGAGGTCGGCAAGAACATGACCGTCTACGAGGCGGGCGGGGAGCTCCTCGTCGTCGACTGTGGCCTCGCCTTCCCGCGCGACGAGCACCTCGGCGTCGACCTCCTGCTTCCCGACATGAGCTACCTGCGGGGACGGCGCGTCCGCGCGGTCGTGCTCACCCACGGCCACGAGGATCACGTCGGCGGGCTCCCCTACCTCCTGCGCGAGGTGGAGGTGGAGCGGGTGCTCGGGACGCGTCTGACGCTCGCGCTCGTGAAGGCGAAGCTCGACGAGCACCGCGTCGACGACCGGACGCGGCTCGTGGAGGTCGCTCCCGACGGGCCCCTCGAGCTCGGGCCCTTCCGCGTCGAGCTCGTCCGCGTCGCGCACTCGATCCCCGACTCCGTCGCCCTCGTCGTCGAGACGGCCGCGGGGCGCGTCGTCCACACCGGTGACTGGAAGCTCGATCACACCCCGGTCGATGGGCTGAAGACCGACGTCGGCCGGCTGGCCGAGATCGGCAACCGCGGTGTCGACCTCCTCCTCGGGGACTCGACGAACGCGGAGCGCCCGGGCCACACGGGGTCGGAGCGGCTCGTCGGCGAGGCGTTCCGCGCGCTCTTCCCGCTCCGGCGGGGGAGGATCCTCGTCGCCTCCTTCGCGTCGAACGTCCACCGCATGCAGCAGGCGGCGGAGGTCGCGATCGAGTGCGGTCGCAAGGTGACGGTCGTAGGGCGCTCGATGCGCAAGAACCTCAACATCGCCCGCAGCCTGGGGTACGTCTCCCTCCCCGAGGAGGCCCTCGTCGCGCCCGACGTCGCAGCGCAGCTCCCTCCGAGCGAGGTCCTCGTCCTCTGCACCGGGAGCCAGGGCGAGCCGATGTCGGCGCTCACGCGGATCGCGTACGGCGACCACAAGCTCGTCTCGATCGCGCCCGGGGACACCGTCATCATCTCGGCGAAGCCGGTTCCGGGGAACGAGCTTCGCGTCCACGACTCGATCAACCAGCTCGCGAAGGCGGGTGCCGAGGTGCTCCACGAGGAGATCGCGCCGGTGCACGTCTCCGGGCACGGGAACGAGGAGGAGCTGCGCACGATGCTCTCGCTCCTGCGGCCGCGCCACGTGCTGCCGATCCACGGCGAGTACCGGATGCTCGCCGCGCACGCGAAGCTCGCTCGCGAGGCTGGCGTTCCCGACGAGCGCATCCTCCTCGCCGAGAACGGCGCCGTCGTCGAGCTCGCGCGTGGCGAGGCGCGCATCGTCGACCACGTCGAGGCCGGGGTGACCTTCGTCGACGGCCTGCGCGTCGGCGACGTTGCCGACGTCGCGCTCCGCGATCGGCGCCGGCTGTCGGAGGATGGCGTCCTCATCGTCGTCACGACGCTCACGACCGTCGACGGTGGGGAGATCGCCCCGCCCGAGCTCATCGCACGCGGGGTGGGCGAGGACGAGGCGCTCCTCGACGAGCTTCGGGAGGAGGCAGGTCGCGTCGTCCGGGAGCTCGGACGCGAGCACGTGACGGAGATCAAGCTCCTCCAGGAGCACATCCACGACGCGGTCGGGCAGATCGTCTACGACCGCACCCGCAGGCGCCCAATGATCCTGCCGGTGGTGATCGAGGTATGAGCGACGGCTGGGAGGGCGTGCTCCGAAGCCAGTCGACGAGCGAGGCGACGGCGACGCGGCTCGTCGTGCAGCTCCGCGGCGGCGCGCCCGCGGCCCTCGCCTGCTGTCGGCTGCTCGCGCGGGGGGGCCGCGGCGAGCCCGTCCCCGCGACCCCGGGCGCGCGTCAGGCGGCGCTCCGCCGCGCCGCCGACCGCATGGAGACGGCGCTCGCCGGCCTCGAGGAGCCGCTCTCCCGCTACCTCCTCGAGCTCGGGGCGGACCGCGCGGAAGGGAGCGCATGGTACCTCGGGCCCGGATCGGCCGAGCTCGTGGAGTGGCGGCCTGTCCTCGAGCGGGCCGGCGTGCGCGCGTGCCCGCACCGGGTCGCGGCCGTGTACCTCGAGCTCGCCGTGCTCCTGCGTGCCCTCGAGGGGCTGACGACGGCGGCACGCCTCGACGCCGTTCCGGATCGCACCTCGCTCTGGGCGGGACTCTTCGACCTCCAAGACACGCTCCTCGGCTCCACGGTCGCCGACCTGCGGGCCCTCGCCGCCTGAGGATCGCGGCGAGGGCCGTGCCCGCCGATGATCGTCGTCGGGTCGATCGCCGTCGTGCGCGCGGAGGGCTCCGAGCAGCTGCCTCCGACCGCGGATGTCGGACGCCCTCGACCGCGGTCGCGTCCTCGCCCTCCTCGTGGAGCGACGCGAGATCCTCCGCTAGCCTCTGCGCGCCGTGATCGTGTGCAACGTTCCCGGGCGGGCGGCGCTCCGCCTCGAGGTCCTCCTCCTCGACGCGAACGGGACCCTCACCGACCGGGGGCAGCCGATCGATGGCGTCGCGGAGCGCGTCCGCGCGCTCGCAGCGCGAGCCGAGGTGAGGATCCTCTCGGCGGACACCTTCGGAACGCTCCGTGACGTCGCTCGCCTCCTCGGCGCGCGCGGCGAGCGGGTGACGACGGGGGAGGCGAAGGCGGCCGTCGTCGCCGCGGTCGGGAGGGAGCGCTGCGCGGCCATCGGCAATGGCGCGAACGACGCAGCCATGCTCGCAGCGGCGGCGCTCGGCATCGCCGTCGTCGGCCCGGAAGGCGCCGCCGGAGCTGCCGTGCGCGCGGCCGACGTCGTCTGCACCTCGATCGTCGACGCGCTCGACCTCCTCCTCGACGAGCGCGCGCTCGCAGCGACGCTTCGGCCGTAGCTACGGCGGAGGAGCGGCGACCGCGACGGCGAACCGTCGCGTCGTGGGAGCTCGGAAGAGGAAGAGGCGGCCGCTCCGCCCACGCGTCCCCGCGCGCGTGCGGACGCGTCGGCGGCGCGCTCGCTCGCAGCACGAGAGCGAGCTCCTGGGACTCGGACTCGTCGCGCTCGGGCTCGTGCTCGGGGCGATCCTCTACCTCGGTCTCGACGGAGGGGCGGTCGGGTCGTGGCTCGCGCGGATGCTCGCCGACCTCCTCGGCGAGGCCGCGTACGCGGTTCCCGCCTCGCTTGTCGGCGTGGGCGCGCTCCTCCTCGCGAGGAGCGACCTCCTCGAGGTGCGTCCCTTCCGGCTCGGGCTGGGAGTCGGGTTCCTCGGCCTGATGACGCTCCTCGGCAGAGATTCGGGCGGCTGGCTCGGGCTCGCGCTCGGGGGAGCCCTTGCCGCCCTCATCGGGGAGACCGGCGCCGCCATCGTCGGGGGGGCGGTGCTCCTTGCGGGAGCGCTCCTCGTGAGCGGGGCCTCGACGGGGGCGATCCTGCGACGGACAGGTCGCGTCGTTCGTCGGGCCGGCTCCGGGGCGCGGCGGGCGCTCGAGTGGCCCTCGAGCGAGCGGCCCCCGACGACGGTGGCTGCCGAGGAGCAGGCTCCTCTGCGCGCGGAGCCGCCTCGGCTCCTCGACGGAGCCGAGGCGTACCCGGACGTCGTCGAGCCTCCCGCTGCCGAGGTCGCCGCGCCGGCTCTCGAGCCGGAGCCGGCGGAGGAGGAGCCAGACACCGTCGAGAGCGTCTTCGAGACGAGCGCCGAGCACCCGTCGTACCGGCTCCCCGACCGCTCGCTCCTGCGCCGCTCCCCGGCGACCGCGACGACGAGCGCGGACTCGGGCGCGCGGACGGCCGAGATCCTCGTGCGGACGCTCTCCGAGTTCGGCGTCGAGGCGACCGTCGTCGGCGAGATCGCCGGCCCCCGGGTCACGCGCTACGAGCTCCAGCTCGCCCCCGGGACGAAGGTGTCGAAGGTCGCCGGGCTCCGCGACGACCTCTCGTACGCGCTCGCGACGACGGAGATCCGAATCCTCGCGCCGATCCCTGGGAAGCAGGCCGTGGGCGTCGAGGTCCCGAACCGCTCGCCGAAGCTCGTCACCCTCGGCGACATCTTCGACGACCTGCCCCCAACGGCGAGCCCGCTCGCCGTCTGGTTGGGGAAGGACATCTCCGGCAACGCGGTGTGGACCGACCTTGCCCGCATGCCACACCTCCTCATCGCCGGCACGACGGGCTCCGGGAAGTCGGGCTGCATCAACACGATCCTCATCTCGACGCTCCTGCGGGCGACGCCAGACGAGGTGCGGATGATCCTCATCGACCCGAAGCGGATCGAGCTCGGCTACTACGAGTCGATCCCGCACCTCCTCACCCCCGTCGTCTCCAGCCCGAAGGAGGCCGCGACCGTCCTCCACAACGTCGTCGCCGAGATGGAGCGTCGCTACGAGCGCCTCTCGCTCGTGCGCGCGCGCAACCTGCCGGAGGCGAACCGCGCCTTCCGCGCGCGGGGCGAGACGCCGCTCCCGTACCTCCTCGTCGTCATCGACGAGCTCGCCGACCTCATGATGGTCTCTCCGCAGGCGGTCGAGGACTGCGTCATCCGGCTCGCCCAGAAGTCGCGCGCGGTCGGGATCCACCTCGTGCTCGCGACGCAGCGGCCGTCCGTGGACGTCATCACCGGGATGATCAAGGCGAACGTCCCCTCTCGGATCGCGTTCGCGGTGTCGAGCCAGACAGACTCGCGGGTCATCCTCGACACCGCGGGAGCGGAGAGCCTGCTCGGACAGGGCGACATGCTCTTCAAGCCGCTCGGGACCTCGCGCCTCCAGCGTGTCCAGGGCGCCTACGTCTCCGAGGAGGAGATCGCGCTCGTCGTCGAGCAGTGCCGCTCGCAGCGCGGCCAGGACCTCGACGAGTCACTCCTCGAGGCGCCCGAGGCGCTGCCCGAGGGAGAGGCGGACGAGGAGGCCGACTTCGATCCCGACGAGGATCCTCTGCTCGAGAGGGCGATCGAGGTCGTCGTCTCGACGCAGACGGCGTCGGTCTCCCTCCTCCAGCGGCGCCTCCGCGTCGGGTACACGCGCGCCGGACGGCTCATCGACATGCTCGAGCGGCGAGGGATCATCTCCGGCTACGAGGGATCGAAGCCGCGGCGCGTCCTCGTCTCCGAGGACGAGCTCGACCGGGCCCTCTCCCTCTGAGGCGCGTCTCGCCTCCCCTGTCAGGCGAGGAATCCGCGTGCCCCCGTCCGGGACCCGGTTAGTATCACCCCGCAGGGTAAGGCTCCGATCGACCCGGAGAGGAGGGAACGTGCACAGGAAGGGATGGCTGGGACGCCTCGCTGCGCTCGTCGCGGTGGTCGCGCTCCCCGTCGTCGCCGCGGGCTGCGGCGGTGGCGACGAGGGTGATGGCGGCGAGGCGATCCGCGTCGGGCTCGTGACGGACATCGGCGGGCTCGACGACAAGAGCTTCAACATGCTTGCGAACCAAGGGCTCGAGCGCGCGCGACGAGCTCGGCGTCGAGATCCGCGTGCTCCAGTCGCAGTCGGACGCCGACTACGTGCCGAACCTGTCGACCCTCGCCGAGGAGGGGTACGACCTCGTCATCTCGGTCGGCTTCCTCATGGGCGAGGTCACCGAGCAGGTCGCGAAGGAGTACCCGGACACGAGCTTCGCGATCATCGACTACGCGTACGAGAGCCCGCCCTCGAACCTCCAGGGGCTCGTGTTCAAGGAGCAGGAGACGGGCTACCTCTCCGGGTACCTCGCCGGGCTCATGACGACCTCCGGCCTCGAGCGAACGAACCCGGAGGCGATCGTGTCCACGGTCGGTGGCCAGAAGATCCCGCCCGTCGACCGCTTCATCGCGGGCTTCCAGGCGGGCGCGAAGGCGGCGAACCCGGACGTCGAGACGCTGAACGCGTACTCGCAGGACTTCGTCGACCAGGCGAAGTGCAAGGAGGTCGCGCTCGACCAGATCTCGAAGGGGTCGGACATCGTCTTCCAGGTGGCAGGCGGCTGCGGCCTCGGCGCCCTCGACGCCGCGAACGAGCGGGGCGTGTGGGGCATCGGCGTCGACGCTGACCAGTCCCACCTCGGCGAGCACATCCTCACGAGCGCGATGAAGCGCGTCGACCAAGCGGTCTTCGCGACGATCGAGGCGGTCGTGAACGGCGAGTTCACGGGCGGCGGCGTCACCGTCTTCGGCCTCGCGGAGGACGGCGTGGGGCTCGGGGAGATCAGCCCGGTCGTCCCGCAGGAGATGCTGGATCAGGTGGACGAGGTCCGGCAGCAGATCATCGACGGCGAGATCGAGATCCCGGAGACCGTCTCGTAGAGGCGACGGGTGGTCGAGGCACGGAGGGCGGGCCCCGGCAGCCCGCCCTCCGTCGTCCCGCCGTGTCGACGGGCCCTTCGTAGAATCGGACGCCGATGAGCGAGGCTCCCGTCCTCGAGCTGCGCGGGATCACGAAACGCTTCCCCGGCGTCCTCGCGAACGACCGGATCGACTTCGACCTCCGCCGAGGCGAGGTGCACGCGCTCCTCGGCGAGAACGGCGCCGGCAAGTCGACCCTCATGAACATCCTCTACGGGCTCTACCGCCCCGATGCTGGGCAGATCCTCCTCGACGGCGAGCCCGTCGAGGTCGACTCGCCGCGCGCTGCGATCGACCACGGGATCGGGATGGTGCACCAGCACTTCATGCTCATCCCCGTGATGACGGTCGCGGAGAACATCGTCCTCGCGTCCGAGCCGACGGTCGCGGGAGTCTTCCTCGACGCCGCGGCCGCGCGGGCGAGGGTGGAGGAGCTCGCAGCGCGGTTCTCGTTCGCGATCGACCCGGATGCTCGCATCGAGAGCATCTCCGTCGGGCAGCAGCAGCGGGTGGAGATCCTCAAGGCGCTCTACCGGCGCGCCGACATCCTCATCCTCGACGAGCCGACTGCGGTGCTCACGCCTCAGGAGTCGCAGGAGCTCTTCGCGATCCTCGACGGGCTCCGGCGCGAGGGCATGTCGATCATCTTCATCTCGCACAAGCTCAACGAGGTGCTCGAGATCGCGGACCGGATCACGGTGCTCCGCCGCGGGCGACGAATCGAGACGCTGCCCGCCTCGGGAGCGACCGAGGCCGAGCTCGCCCGGTTGATGGTGGGACGGGAGGTGCTCCTCGAGGTCGAGAGAGCACCGTCGACCCCGGGGGAGCCCCTGCTCGAGGTCGAGGGCCTACGCGTCCTCGACGATCGAGGGCTCGAGGCCGTGCGCGGGCTCTCGCTCGAGGTACGCGCAGGCGAGATCCTCGGAGTGGCCGGCGTCGACGGCAACGGCCAGAGCGAGCTCATCGACGCCATCGCCGGGCTGCGCAGGGCGGTCGCCGGGCGGGTGCGGCTCCTCGGACGCGACGTCACCGACGCGACCGCCCACGAGCGGCTCGATGCTGGCCTCGGCCACATCCCCGAGGACCGCCAACGACGCGGCCTCGTCCTCGACTTCACGATCGCGGAGAACGTCATCCTCCACGACTACGACAAGCTGCCGTTCGCCCGCTGGGGCTGCACGTTCCCACGGCGTGCGATCAACCGCGCGCGGGCGCTCATCGAGGAGTTCGACGTCCGGGGCGGAGGTCCCGAGACGCCAGCGCGCGCGCTCTCGGGCGGGAACCAGCAGAAGGTCATCCTCGCGCGTGAGGTGGCCCGCGGCCCGTCCGTCCTCCTCGCCGCGCAGCCGACGCGCGGGCTCGACGTGGGCGCGATCGAGTTCGTCCACCGCCGCCTCGTCCGCGAGCGCGACGCCGGGCGGGCGATCCTCCTCGTCTCCTTCGAGCTCGACGAGATCCTCTCGCTCGCGGATCGGATCGTCGTCCTCTACGAGGGACGCATCGTCGGCGAGTACGCGTCGGGCGTCTCCGAGCAGGAGCTCGGGTTCGCGATGACCGGCGGGCGAGCGGAGCTGGCGGCGTGAGCGCGCCCGGCTCGGAGGACGCCGGCGGCCGGCCCGCGGTCCTCGCCTCGCTCGCGGAGTGGTTCGAGACGCGCGCAGGCGGGCTCCTCGTGCCCTTCGCGGCGGCCGTCCTCGCCTTCCTCGTAGGTGGCCTCGTCGTCCTCTTCACGGGGAACAACCCGCTCGGCGTGTACAGGGCGATCTTCGATGGCACTGGTCTCAACTACCTCTTCCCCTGGGTCCAGGGGAGCGAGCGCGCGACCGCTGCCCGGAACCTCCAGCAGCTGCTCCTCGTGGCGACGCCGCTCATGCTCACGGCGGTCGCGGTCGCATTCGCGTTCCGCTGCGGGATGTTCAACATCGGCGGCCAGGGCCAGTACTGGGTCGGGCTCATCGCCGCCCTCGTCGTCGGGACCGAGGTGGAGCTGCCACCGGCGCTCCACGTGCCCGCGTGCGTCCTCGCCGCGATCGTCGCGGGCG
>JAVQXS010000052.1:0-8433 GCA_033578065.1 Thermoleophilia bacterium | reverse complement strand
CCAGAACGAGGCGGAGGTGCTCGCGCCCGAGCTCCGGGCTGAGCTCGTCGAGCGTCTCGTCGCGACCGGCGTGGGGGAGATCGAGGTGGCGAGCTTCGTCGACCCGCGCCGGGTCCCGCAGATGGCGGGAGCGGAGGAGGTCGTCGCGGCCATCGCTCGGCAGGTGGACGTGACGTACGCGGGCCTCGTGCTCAACGAGCGCGGCTACGAGCGGCTCGCGGAGGCCGGCCTCGACGAGGCGCGCTTCGCGTTCGGGGCGACGGAGCCCTTCAACCGCCGGAACCAGGGCGCCTCCGTCGAGGAGTCGCTCGAGGCTGGGCGCCGCGTCGTCGCCTGCGCGCGCGCGGACGGGAGACGCGTGACGGTGACGATCAGCGTCGCCTTCGGATGCCCGTTCGACGGCCGCGACGACGAGGATCGGGTGCCCCGCCTCGCTGAGCGCCGGGCCGACGTCCCGCCGGTGGCCCTCGTCCTCGGGGACACTATCGGCGTCGCGACGCCGACGCAGGTGCGCAGGCTCCTCCGTCGCGCCGGGAGCCTCGGCGTTCCCCTCGGGGGGCACTTCCACGACACGCGGAGCACGGGCTACGCGAACGCGCTCGCCGCGCTCGAGGCGGGAGCCACCGTGCTCGATGCCTCCGTGGGCGGTCTCGGCGGTTGCCCCTTCGCGCCCCGTGCGACGGGAAACATCGCGACCGAAGACCTCGTCTACCTCCTCCACGGGGAGGGTGTCGAGACGGGGATCGACCTCGGCGCGCTCATCGAGGTGGCGGGCTGGCTCGAGGGCGTCCTCGGGCGGACGCTCGAGGGCCGCGTGTACCGAGCCGGCGTCTTCCCGCCCTGAGCGCGCTCATGAGGGCGCGGGAGATCGCGCCTAGCAGGGGGCCTGGAGGATCCGCCCCCGCACCTCCCCGAGGCACACGTCGCCTGCGCGCCCCCGCAGCACGACCTCGTCGCCGTCCTCGAGGAAGGTCCGCGTCGAGCCGTCACCGAGGCGGATCGGCCGCTCGCCGTCCCAGGTGAGCTCGATGAGCGAGCCCTCGCTCCCGCGCTTCGGGCCCGAGATCGTCCCCGAGGCGAAGAGGTCGCCGGTGCGGATCGAGGCCCCGTTGACCGTCGCGTGCGCGAGCTGCTGGGGCATCGTCCAGTAGAGACCGCGCGCGCTCGTCCGCGAGACGACCGTCCCGTAGAGCTCGACCTCGAGCTCGACGTCGAGCGCCCACTCTCCCTCCACCTGGAGGTAGGGGAGGGGCTCGGGCTCCTGCGCGGGCGCGGCGACGAAGCGCTCCTCGAGGAGGGCGAGCGGGGTCACCCAGGCGGAGATCGAGGTCGCGAACGACTTGCCGAGGAAGGGGCCGAGCGGCTGGTACTCCCAGGCCTGGAGGTCGCGGGCGCTCCAGTCGTTCACGAGGCAGACGCCGAAGACGTGCTCGCGGAAGGCGGAGCCGGGCACCGGGAGGCCCTGGCGGGAGCCGACGCCGACGACGAAGCCGAGCTCGAGCTCGAAGTCGAGCTTGCGCGTCGGGCCGAAGCGCGGCCGCTCCTCGCCTGGCGCCCTCGTCTGTCCGCAGGGGCGCACGACGGGCGTCCCGCTCACGACGACCGTGCCCGCGCGGCCGTGGTAGCCGACCGGGAGGTGGCGCCAGTTCGGAAGGAGCGGCTCGGCGTCCGGGCGGAAGAGCCGTCCGAGGTTCGTCGCGTGCTCGAGCGAGGAGTAGAAGTCGACGTAGTCGCCGACGGTGAAGGGGAGATGGGGCGTCGTCTCGGCGAGGGGGACGAGCTCGGCGCCCGCACCGAGGAGCCTCTCGATGCGCGCGAGCGCCTCCTCCCACGCCACGCGGCCCGAGGCGAGGAGGCGGTCGAGGCTCGAGGCGGAGAGCGGCTCCCCGAGCCCGTGCGCTCGGAGGTCGAGGACGCCCTCGCCGACGCGGAAGCCGACGCGGGCCGGCTCCCCAGGGGTCGAGAAGACGCCGAAGCCGACCGCATCCCTCATCGGGGCAGCATCCCGAGCGTCTGGAGCTCTGCCACCGGCTCGAAGACGCGACAGCTTCCGGTCGGGCGGAGCTCGCGGCAGGCGGGGAGGGAGGAGGAGAGGCCGAGGGCGTCGGGCGGGAGCCGCGAGTCGAAGTCGCGGCCGAGGAGGGGGCTGCGTGCGTCGCGGCTCACCGACGAGCGGCTCGTCATGACGGGGGATCTTCTCAGAGCGAGGTCTCAAGGGGCACGACCCCGATTCCGATGACGTGGAGGACAAAAGGGGCTCATGTCCGACCTTGCATCCGAGCGCTCCTCGCCGGCTGGACGGCGACTGATGAGCGTCGTGCCTGCGACGCGGGGCGAGCCGTACCGGCACCTCGCGGAGATCTTCCACGACGTCCTCTCCGAGGAGAGCCTCGACGCGCTGCTCGAGCGGATCGCCGACGCGCTCTCCGAGCTCATCCCGTACGAGGACGTCCACATCTACGAGGCGGACGAGGCGCTCCGGCAGCTCGTCCCCGTGCTCGCGCGCAGCCGCTGGGCGAAGGAGGTCATGCGCGAGCGCTTCTCGTTCGGAGAGGGCATCACCGGCTGGGCGGTCGAGCACCGGGAGCCGGTGCTCGCGAACCAGGCGCACCTCGATCCGCGCGTTCGCTTCGTTCCCGGGACGCCCATCGAGCCGGAGGCGCTCATCGCCGTGCCGCTCGTCGCCCGCGGGCGGCTCCAGGGCGCCCTCAACATCTACCGGGTCGGCGAGGACGCCTCGTTCACCGAGGAGGAGTTCCTCCTCGCGACGCGCTTCGGGGACGCGGCGGCGCTCGCCATCGACAACGCGCACATCCGCGCCCGGCTCGAGCACCAGGCCTCGACCGACGCGCTCACCGGCCTCTACAACCATCGAGCGTTCCACGAGCGGCTGAGCACGGAGGTGATGCGCGCCTCGAAGGAGCGGGGCACGGTCGCCCTGCTCATGCTCGACCTCGATGACTTCAAGCGGGTGAACGACGTCCACGGGCACGGCGTCGGCGATCTCGTCCTCGAGCACGTCGCTCGCGCGCTCGCCGCGACGGCGAGGGCCGACGACGTCGTCTGCCGGCCCGGCGGCGAGGAGTTCGCCGTCATCCTGCCCGGAGGCGACTTCCAGAGCGCGAGGGCGCTCGCGACGAGGATCGGTGAGGCGCTCGCGGCGCTCGACGTCGAGATCGTCGGTCGCCTGACGGCGTCCATCGGGCTCGCGGTCTGTCCGCAGCACGCCGCCAACCCCCGCGAGCTCGTCGCCTGCGCCGAGGCGGCGATGATGACCGCGAAGGCCCGCGGGAGGGGTCTCGTCGTCCCCTTCGGGGAGACGGCCTTGGAGCGACCGGACGAGGAGGACGTGCGCAGAGACGACGCCCGCTCGATCGCGCACCTGAAGCTGCTCCAGAGCCTCTCGGGGAAGCTCGCGCGGCTGAACGACGTCGCCCGGATCGGGCAGGCGATCGCCGACGAGCTTCGGCTCCTCGTCGACTACCACAACTGCCGCGTCTTCCTCCGGGAGGGGGATGACCTCGTTCCCATCGCCTTCCGCGGGGAGCTCTTCGGCGACGAGAGGGAGGCGTTCGAGCTCCTGCGCACGAAGGTCGGCCGGGGCATCACGGGGCACGTCGCGGCGACGGGGGAGCCGCTCCTCGTCGGCGACGCCGCGGGGTGCGAGCTCGGAGAGCTCATCGAGGGCACCCCCGTCATCGAGGAGTCGCTCCTCGCCGTGCCGCTCGAGTTCGCCTCCCGCGTCATCGGGGTGATCGTCGTCTCGAAGCTCGGGCTCGACCAGTTCGACGCAGACGATCTCCGCCTCCTCCAGGTGCTCGCCGGGCACGCCTCCGTCGCGCTCGAGAACGCGCGCCTCTACGACGCGCAGCGGCGCGAGGCGGAGAGCGCGAAGGCGCTCCTCGAGCTCGGGCGCGACCTCGCGCAGGCCGAGGGCATGGCCGAGATCGCGAGGCGGGTGGTGACGGCGTCGGCACGGATTCTCGGAAGCGCGCAGACCTCGCTCTGGCTCGAGGAGGGGCCCTGCGGCGACCTCGTCCGTCTCGCCTGCTCTGACGGAAGCGAGCGGCAGGCGCGAGTGCCCGGCGCGTTCCTCGGCCCGTGGCGGGTGCGCAGGGAGCCCTACTACGTCGAGCGTGCCGAGTACGCGGCCATCGCGGAGCCCCCGCCCGGGACGGATGGGCGCTTCGCGATCGCTCCCTTCCTCGTCGAGGGGCGGTGGGGCGTCCTCGCTGCCGCGACGCCGGTCGGCACCGGAGGCGAGCGCGAGCTCGCCCTCCTCGACGGGATCGCCCAGCAGACGAAGCTCGCGATCGCGAACGCGCTCAGCTACGCGTCGCTCGAGCGGACGTTCCTCGCGACGGTCGAGGCGCTCGCGAACGCGCTCGAGACGAGCGACGAGTCCGTCTCCTCCCACGCTCGCTGGATCACCGACCTCGCCCTCGAGGTGGGGATCGAGCTCGGCCTCGACCAGCAGGGGCTCAAGCGGCTCGAGCTCGGAGCGCTCTTCCACGACATCGGGAAGATCGGCGTCCCGAAGGACGTCCTCGCGAAGCCGGGACCGCTCACGATCGAGGAGCGCAGGCTCGTCGAGCTCCATCCGATCCTCGGCGAGCGCATCCTCGCGCCGATCGAGCAGCTCGCGGACGTCCGCACCATCGTTCGCTGCGCGCACGAGCACTTCGACGGCTCCGGCTATCCAGATGGGCTCGCCGGGGAGGCGATCCCGCTCGAGTCGCGGATCATCCTCGCCTGCGACGCCTTCCACGCGATGACGACCGACCGTCCCTACCGTCGGGCGCTCGGACGCGAGGCGGCGCTGCGCGAGCTCGTCACTGGGGCGGGGAGGCAGTTCGATCCGCGGGTCGTCGAGACGCTGCTTCGGGTTCTCGAGCGCCGACGTGCGGAGCTCTCTGTATCCCGGCGGCCCCCTCGCGCGTCTATGGAGTGACCACCCGAGAGGGTGGACATCCGAGACGAAGGAGGACACGATGACGCGCAACATGGGGACGTGGGACCGTCTCGTCCGCGGGCTCGTCGTCGCTCCCCTCGCGGCGATCGGCGCGGTGGCGGTCGGCATCGGGAGCGCGCTCGGGATCGTCCTGCTCGTCGTCGCGGGGATCATGGTCGCGACGGCGCTCGTCGGATCCTGCCCGCTCTACCGCCTCGTCGGCTTGAGCACGTGCCCCGTCTCGCGGACGAGGAGCGCCTGAGCTACGCGTGGAGGGGGCGCGGGAACGACTCGACCTCGCTGCTCTCGCGCCCTCTCTCGCGCCTCGGCTCTTCCGCTTCGCGCGCTCGCTGACCCGCGATGAGACGGCCGCGGAGGATCTCGTCCAGGAGACGTTCGCGCGCGCCCTCGAGCGCGCGCCGAGCTACCGAGGGGAGGCCTCGCCCGAGGCGTGGCTGCGGCGCATCCTCCACAACCTCGCCGTCGACCGCTCACGACGCCTGGAGCGGGAGACGCTCGTGGCCGAGGTCGGGGAGCTCGAGGTCGAGGAGCGCTGGCGCGACGACTCGTACACCGTCGACCCGGCCGTCGTCGCCGCCCGCGCCGAGACGCGCGAGGAGCTCGAGGACGCCCTCGTCCGACTGCCCTTCGACCAGCGGGTCGCCGTCGTGCTCCACGACATCGAGGGCTGGACGGTGAAGGAGATCGCGGACGCCGTCGGTATCGGCCTCGCGGCGGCGAAGCAGCGCCTGCGCCGAGGTCGCATGGCGCTCGTGTCCGCGCTCGCCCGCGGCGCGGAGCGCAGGGAGGCACTCGCGGGCGTCCCCCTGCGCTGCTGGGACGCTCGCCGGCTCGTCTCCGACTACCTCGACGGCGAGCTTGCAGCGAAGGAGCGTCGCGCGCTCGAGCGCCACCTGGAGACGTGTCCGACGTGCCCGCCGCTCTACACCTCGCTCGTGGGCGTTCGAGACGCGCTCGGCGCGCTCCGAGATCCCGATAGCGTCGTGCCGCCAGGCCTCGCTGCCCGCATCGTCGAGCGCATCGAGGCGAGAGACGATTAGCCTCCGGCCGCCTCGGCTCGCCGCAGGCCGAGGAAGGCCCAGACCCAGAAGAGGATGCCCAGGGCGACGGCGAGGGCGAAGGCGCCGAGCACGTGGGGCGCGTCGCCGGCGAGGAAGCCCCGTCCCGTCTCGAGGAGGTAGGTGGCGGGGTTCACGGAGGCGACGGCACGGATCCAGCCCTCGAGCAGCTCGAGCGGGACGTAGACGGGGGCGAAGAAGAGGACGAGGAAGACCGGCATCTGCATGAGCGGGGCGATCTGGATCGTCCGGAAGCGCATCGCCATCCCGCCGGCCCAGAAGAACCCGCAGAGGTTCACGAGCGCAGCGAGGCCGTAGAGCCCGAGGAGGTCGACCGGGCCTCCGCCCACCTGCATGCCGACGGCGAGCGCGACTGCGGTGAGGAGGACGGCGACGACCGCCCAGCGGACGAACGCGGCGAGGGCGTAGCCGGCGACGATGCCGCTCCGGCGCGGCGAGGCGAGGAGGAGCCGCTTCGCGAACCCGCCCTCGAAGTCGCGGGCGACGGCGAAGCCCGTGAAGACACCGCCGAAGGCGGCGGACTGGAGGAGGACGAAGACGAACTGGAACGCGGTGTACCCGGGCGGGAAGTCGAAGCCCGGCACGCGCGCCACCTGGGAGAGGCCGCCAGCGAAGGCGGTGAAGAAGAAGAGCGGGAAGGCGAGGGTCGGCAGGAGGATCTGCGGGTTCGTGAGCGCGTTCCGGAGGGAGCGCCACGCGACGCCGGAGACGACGTTCCAGGTCGTCACGTCCGGGTGAGCCTCGTGCGCAGGGCGTGCGCGGCGAGGACGACGGAGACGGCGCCGATCGCGACGACGAAGCCGAAGCCGAGCCCGAGCGCCTGCCAGTCCCAGCCCTCGATGATAAGGCTGCGGACGGCCTCGATCATGTACGAGACCGGGTTCAGGGTGGCCGCGATTCGGAACCAGTCGACAGCGATGAGGTGGCGCGGGGCGTTCATCGAGGAGATGAAGAGGAAGACGAAGAGCGCGGGGAAGAGCGCTTGGATCGCTTCCCCCGAGCCGGTTCGGAAGGCGAGCCAGGCGCCGAGCGCGCCGAAGGAGAGCGCGACGACGAGCCCGAAGAGGAGCGCGACGAGGATTCCGAGCGCGCCGGACTCGAAGCGAACGCCGACCGCGAGCCCGACCGCGACGTAGAAGGCAGCCTGCACGAGGCCGAGCACGACGACGCCGCCCAAGAGCCCGAGGAGGAGCGCGGAGTCCCGGAGCGCGGTGAGCGAGAGCCGGTTCATGAAGCCCGTCTGGATGTCGCGCGCGAGATCCGTGCCCGCGTTCATCGTCGCGAAGAGCGCGCCTTGGACGAAGGGCACGGCGAGCGCGAAGGCGAGGAAGGAGGAGGTCGGAAAGCCTGGGAGGCTCGTCGAGGCGCGCAGGCCGCCGGCGTTCACCGCGAGCAGCGCGACCGGGAAGACGAGCGGGGGGACGAAGCTCGCCGGCTGGCGCACCGTGCGGACGATCGAGCGCCGCGCGATCGCGGCGACCTGCGCCCACGCGCTCACGAGCGCACCCGCTCCTGCGCCGGCTCGACCTCCTCGGCGGCGCCCTCGAGCCTGCGTCCGGTCTTCGCGAGGAAGACGTCGTCGAGCGTGGGCGCACGCAGCTCGAGGTCGAGGAGCGCGAGCCCCGCGGCGTCGAAGGCCCGGACGACGTCGGCGAGCCCATAGCCGTCCCGAAGGCGAACGGCGACGTCGCGGGCGGACTCGAGCGGCTCGCCGAAGCGCGCGAGCACGTCGTGGATCGCCGGTCGGTCGTCGTCGCGACACGGCACGGCGTGGACGCTCGGCCGGCCGATTTCGTCCTTGAGGGCGGCCGGGGAGCCCTCGGCGACGATCCTCCCCCGGTCGATGATCCCGACCCGATCGGCGAGGACGTCCGCCTCCTCGAGGTACTGCGTCGTGAGGAACACCGTCATCCCCTCCTCGCGGCGCAGGCGTGCCACCTCCTCCCAGAGCGCGCTCCTGCTCTGGGGATCGAGGCCGGTCGTCGGCTCGTCGAGGAAGAGGATGCGTGGCCGGTGGACGAGGGCGAGCGCGAGGTCGAGCCGCCGTTTCATCCCGCCCGAGTAGCCCTGCACCTTCCGGTCGGCCGCCTCGGAGAGACCGACGCGCTCGAGGAGCTCGTCCGCCCGGGCGCGGCGCTCGGCCTTCGGTACGCCCTGGAGGGTCGCCTGGAGGCGGAGGTGGTCGCGCGCGGTGAGGAGGGGATCGAGCGCCGCCTCCTGGAGCGCGACCCCGATGATCGAGCGCACCTTCGGTCCCTCGCGGACGACGTCGTAGCCGCCGACGCGCGCGGTGCCTGAGGTCGGCGGCAGGAGCGTCGTGAGGACGTGGACGGTCGTCGACTTCCCCGCCCCGTTCGGGCCGAGGAAGCCGTAGATCTCCCC
>JAVQXS010000051.1:0-8477 GCA_033578065.1 Thermoleophilia bacterium | reverse complement strand
CAGCGTCGTACACCACCTTGACAGACGCGACCGAAGAGATGGGCTCAAGGTCGCGGAGATCGCAGAGCTGCCGTTGAGGAGCAAGGACTTCCGGCGCCGTCGGCTCCTCGAGCACCCCTCGCGCTGCGGGCACCGCCTCGACTGCCGCTCACGCAGGCGTCGTTCAGCCGCACTCGATGACCTCTCGCTCGACCGCCGAGCGCGGGTGGCGGCAGAGGAGAGGCGTCGGCTCGAGGCCGCGGCGAGCGAGCTCCCCGTCGAGGAGGGTGCGTCCGAGGGCCGCGAGCGCGCCGTAGAGCGGCGCCTCACCCGCGGCTGCGTGCAGCTCGGCGAAGAAGGTTGGGAGCCAGCGCCCCGCGTGGTCGCGGAGGAAGCTCGCTGCGACGTCGTCGAGGACGGCGGCGTCGGCCTCGCGACCCTCCTCCTCGGCCTCGAGCCGGCGCAGCTCGAGGAAGGAGAGGAACTCGAGCTCGCAGCCGACATGGTCGGGCCGCTCGGCGACGGGGCCCGCTGCCTCCGCCCCGAACGCGCGGTAGAAGGCGGCGACGTCTGCCATCTGGCGGCCCTGCCGGATCGGGTCGAGCTCGTAGCTGCCCTCGTACGGGGGGACGCGCACGCGCCCGCCGAAGAGCCGCTGGTAGGCGGCGGCACGCTCCTCCTGCCCGTCGGCGAGGGCGAGGTCGCGGACGGCGCGTAGGAGACCGGCGGTACGCTCCGTCCGCTCGAGCGCGAGGAGCGCCTCCGCGAGCTCCCGGACCTCCGCCATCGTCTCCTCCGTCGGCGGCGCGAGCCCGAGCGAGAGGAGGCGCCACGCCGCCGCCCGGCCGACCGCCGGCTCCGTCGCGACCGTCACCTCGGGCGCTCCTCGATCGCGAGCGTGTGCCAGGTGGAGACGTGCTTTCGACCCCCTCGGTTCTCCTCCGAGCCGAGCCAGACGGCGAAGGCGATCGGCCACGTCGTGCCGGGCGCGAGGGCCTCGCCGACCCCAGCGCGCGCCGAAGGCACCGCGAGCGCGACGTGCCAGCGCCCATCCGCGTGGACGCCCCGGCCCCGCGCGAGCTGGTTCGGCAGATGGGTGACCGTGCCGAACCCCGCCGCTGCCACCTCCTCCACGGGGGTCGAGCGGACGGCCTTCGAGAGCGGGTTCCCGGCCTCGCGCGCTACCCAGTAGAGCTGCGCGGTCTCCGGCGGGAGCACGTCGTCGGGCATGACGTCGTGCACGACCTCGGGGTAGATCTGGTCGACGCCCGTCTTGCCGCCCGAGTCGAGGTCCCGCTGCCAGGTGGCCCGCCACTGGAGGATGTGGACGGGAGCCTCCGGCGCGCCCATCGTGAGCGGCGGCGTGCGCCCCGCGCGCGTCGGGAGCTGGACGGCGACCGCGTCGTGGTAGCGACGGATCCCGTCGAGGTCGTCCACCGCCTCGTCCTCCCACTCGAGGAGGAGGGCGACCTCGCTCCCGCTCGCGAGCGCGCGCACGTCGAGCTCGCTCACGCCTCCCCTCTCGAGGTACGGCTGCACGAGCTGCTGCGGGGCGAGCGGGACGCGAGCGCGCCTCGCTTCGCGCCAGGTCGGGGAGCGAGGATCCTCCGCCGGCAGCTCGCCCTCGACGTAGCGGGCGACGATCGGCTCGCCCTCGACCGCCTCCTCGCCCTCCCGCTCCTCGACGGCGACCGCGATCCCGGCGACGGCGCCGCCGCCGACGACCAACCCCCCGACAGCTGCCCCGCCGTAGCGGAGCGCATCCTCGCGCGTGATCTTCCCGCTGCTCATCGTCGCCTCACGTGTTGTGGCGGTAGCCCGTCGCCGGCTCGCCGGCGACCTCGGTCACGAACGCGAAGGGCCGCACGAACGTCGGCTCGCGCAGGGGCACGGCGACGATCTCCTCGCCGCGCTCGTCGTACGCGCGCGCGACGCCGTCCGCGACCTCCCACGTCGCGAAGATGCGCTCGGTCGCGCCGAAGAGCATGAGGAGCCCGAGGAGCTCGGGGTCGTCCTTCGCCCCCTCGTACATCCGCACCGCCTCCTCGACGCCCGGGCCGAACATCTGGGTGAGGTACTCGCTCGGGACGTGGGTCGGGGGGATGTAGTAGACGTTCGGCTCGAGCCCGAGCTGCGGGTAGAGGGGGAGCGCGATCTTGCGGACGTGGACGAGGAAGTCGAGCGGATTCCGTGGGTCGGCCTCGTCCGGCGGGGAGAGGAAGCCGGTGAGCCGGAGCCGCCCGATGCACGCCGTCGTGCACTGCGTCTGGAGCCCCTGCTCGATCTTCGGGTAGCAGCCGATGCACTTCTCGGAGACGCGCGTCTCGAGGTTGAACATCGTCTTCTTGTACGGGCATGCGGTGAGGCACTCCTGGTACCCGCGGCAGCGCGTCTGGTCGACGAGGACGATCCCGTCCTCCGGTCGCTTGTAGATCGCCTCCCGGGGGCAGGCGGCGACGCAGGCGGGGTACGTGCAGTGGTTGCAGATCCGCTGGAGGTAGTACATCCACATGAGCGCGTGCGGCCGGTCGGGGACGTAGGTCGTCTCGACCGCGCTCCCCGTCGGCTCGTCCTCGCCGATGTTCGGGTGCGACCAGTCCTCCTCGGCCGGCGTCCAGCCGAGCACGCGCTCCCCCTCCGGCGCGGCCTCGAAGAGCGTCTGCCCCGCGTACACGTCGCCCTCCCAGCGCTGCTCTCCGAGGAGGGCGAGGATGTTGACGTCCCAGCCCATCGGGTAGAAGCCGAAGGGCTTCGTCTCGATGTTGTTCCAGAGCATGAACTCCTGGCCCTTCCCCCAGGTCCACGTGCTCTTGCAGGCGATCGTGCAGCTCTGGCAGGCGATGCACTTGTTCGTGTCCATGACCATCGCGAACTGCCGCTTCGGCCGCTCCGCCTCGTACGGGTACTCCATCTCCCGCCCGAGCTGCCAGTTGCGCACCTTCGCCATCGCTCACGCGCCCTTCCTGCGCGCGAAGCCGCCCGCGAGGTACGTGCGCATCGCCTCGGAGAGCGCTTCCGGGCGGAGCCCGAGCGTCACCGGGCGCCACTCGCCGCCGTCCGGCGCGCCGTCTTCCGCCTTCTCCACCTTCACGAACGCCTCCTTCGGCGCGCCGGAGGGGGAGTGGACGTCGACCTCGAAGCCCGTGCCGATGACGTGCCCGAAGTACCCCTTGCGGGGCAGCGTCTCCGTCATCTGCGTCGGTCGCAGGTACGCGCGCGTCGCCGACTGGTGGGAGCCGTGCCGGAAGAGGGCGACGTAGCTCGTCTCGGGGTTGCGCGCCGGGCCGCCTGCGACCTCCCGCTGCGCGCGCACCGTGCTCGGGGTGGCCGCGTACATGTTGAACCAGGTGCGGATGACGCCTCGCGGCATCCCCGTGTAGACACGGACCCGCATCATCACGCGGGCGACGTCGTGGAAGTCGTCGGAGGCCTGCGCGTCCCGGTACGGCCGATCGACTGGGTCGGCGTCGAGCCACACGTAGTCTCCGTCCTTGAGCCCGAGCTCCCGAGCGTCGGCCGGGTTGATCTCGGCGTACGCCTCGCCCGTCCACGGCGTCCGCGGATCCCGGCGGTAGGGGTCGCCGAAGGGCCCGAAGAGCATCGCGATCCAGTCGGAGTCGACGGCCGTCGAGTGCGCTCCCCACCGGTACTTCGGCGTCTGGAAGATGAACCGGTACCCGGGATCGCGCTCGTTCAGCGGATGCTTCGAGAGCTTGAGCTCCTGCCAGGTGCGGACGACGTTCCGGTACTGGCGCGTCTCGACGTCGAGCTGTGATTCGGGGACGCCGTAGTCCTCGGGCCGGCGAGGAGCGATGGACGGGTGCGGACGGTTCGCGAGGATCGCATTTGGCTCGTAGAACGTCGCGTCGACCGGCTCGCGCCAGACGGGGAGCGACTCGCCCGCGGCCCGCCACTCGGGCTCGGGTCGGTAGAACTCGAGCCGCCCGGTGGCCGTGTACCAGGGCTTGTCCTCCTGGCGCTGCTCCCAGCCGCCATGGCGCGGGTACGTGCGCGCGTTGATGAGGTAGGGGACGCCGCCCTGGCAGCTCTCGTGGAGCTCGTGGAAGTCGACGCCTCGCGTCGCGTTCGAGCCCGAGAGGACGCGCTGGAGGTAGGGGGTCGGGTCGCCGTCGAGGACGCCCTGCCAGTACGTCCGCATCGCCGGCTCGTCCACCTCCTCGGCGAGCGCGGCGGCGACGCCGGCGAGGATCTCGTAGTCGGAGCGGGTGTCGAAGAGCCGCGTCATCGGCGTCTTCGGGAAGGCGAGGAGGAAGGGGTTCGTGCAGCTCGCGGTGAGATCCGGGAGCTCGAACTCCGCCCAGGAGTCGGCGGGGAAGACGAGGTCGGAGTACTCGCACGAGCTCGTCCAGTGCCACTCGTTGCAGAAGATCGCGTCCTGGCGCGGCAGGGTGTTCCGGACGAGGTCGTACGACCACTTCGCGTTGCCGAGGAGGGAGTTCGAGTTGCCGAACCAGATGAGCTTCGTCGGGGTCGGCAGGTGGCTCGCGCCGGTGAGGACCTCCTGCGGGGTTCGCAGCGGTCGCTCGCCGTAGTTCCAGTAGTGCGCGGACTCCGCCTTGTAGTAGCGCTTCACCCGGGCGGGCTTCGTGAGGTCGAGCTCCTGGTCGAAGGGGTCCTCCGCGATCCACTGTCCCATCGCCTGGAAGAGGGAGCCCCGGTAGTTGCCGGCGAAGCTCCCGACGTTCCCCGAGAGGTGACCGATGTTATCGGTGAGCGCCGCGACGAGGAAGTGGACGCGCCCGAAGAGGTCGGCGTTGAAGTAGTGGTTCGGCCCCATGCCGGCGGCGAGGAGCGTGCTCCGCGCGTTCTCCGCGAGCTGGCGGGCGAGGCTGCGAACCGCCCGAGGGTCGACGTTGCAGATCTCGGCGGTCGTGGCGACGTCGAAGTTCTCGTCGAGGTACTCGGCGAGGAGGTCGAAGGCCGGGCGGGCCTCGACGGTCGTCCCGTCGACGAGCTCCACGCGGAACGTCCCCCGCAGCGCGGGGTCGCCCGTGAACCGTCCGCCGACCTCGTCGCGGCTCACGGCTCGTGGCTCCCCCGCGCGCCGATCCCAGTAGACGAAGTCGCCCCACTCGGAGCGGAGCTCCTCGGAGACGATCTGCGTGCCGACGGTGAAGGGTGGCGGGGGAGGGCCCGCGAGCTCCGCTTGGGGCTTCACCGTGACGTAGTTCGAGAGCTCCGCCTGCCGGTAGCCCGGGAAGACGTCCTTCGCCTGCAAGCGCTCGCCCGTGTCGAGGCGGACGAGGAGCGGGAGGTCGGTCCGCTGCACGACCGCGTCTCGGTCGTAGAGCCCCTTCGAGATGAGCTCCCTCGCGACGCCGAGGAGGAAGGCGGCATCGGTGCCGGGACGGAGGATAACGATCTCGTCCGCCTTGCTCGCGGTCGGCATGTAGTCGGCGGAGATGACGATGACGCGCGTGCCCTTGAGCCGCGCGTCGCCGAGCCAGTGCCCGTCGGGCATCTTCGTGCAGATCCAGTTCATCCCGATGAGGACGACGAGCTTCGCGTGCTCGGCCGCGAAGAGATCGAAGTCGACGGTCTGGCTCCCGGTCACCATCGGATGGCCAGGCGGCAGGTCGGTGTGCCACGCGTAGTTGTCGAAGGCACGGCTGCCGACGACCTCCTCCTGCGGGACGTCGGGGCGCAGCTTCCGATCGAGGAGCGCGAGCATGTTCGCGAAGCGGTAGAAGCCGAACACGCGGCCGACGCCGAGGAGCGGCATGCCGCCGCGCATCTTGATCGTCTGCACGCCTGCCTCGTGCATCGCCTCCACCATGGCCGGGTCGTAGCCCTGCGCGAGGAGCTTCTCGGCCCCTCCCTCCCCGGAGTACGTCTCCGCGACGTTGCGGATCGTCGCGGCGGCGATCGCGAACGCCTCCTCCCAGGGGATCTGGAGCCACTCGTCGTAGCCGCGCTTCGTCGTGTCCATGCGGGGCGTGCCGTCCGACCGACGCGGGAAGCCGGCATCCGCCCACTCCTTGAACCCCTTGCGGATCGTCGGCGCCTTCACCCGCCGGTCGCCGTAGATCCGGCGGCCGAGGATGAGGCCCTTCTGGCAGATGCGCGGGTCCCAGCGGTGCGACGCCTGGTTCCCGTAGAGATCCCGCGCCTTCCCGTACCCGTACGTCGGGCTGATGCGGACGATGACGCCGTTCTTCACGTGCGCGCGCAGGAGGCAGTTGTGGGTGTCGTTCGGCGCACAGGTGAAGACGAAGGAGCCGTCCTCGGCGAACTGGTCGCGGTAGATCTGCTCCCAGCTTCGATCGGGCATCACCCGGAGGGGGTTCCCGATCGAGACGACGCGCGGGCCGCCCTGGGCGCGGGCGGGGGCGAGGAAGCGAGCCGGGAGGAGGAGGTCGGCGAGGGCGGCCCCGGATCCTGCGGCGAGAGCCCGCTTGAGGAGATCGCTGCGCGAGAGCCCCGAACGCATCGAGCGCAGGGTCTCCTCGCCGGATCCGCCCGGCATCGGCGTCCTCCCTGCAGGGTGCTCGGTAGTTTCCCGTAGGCGTCAGGGGCAGGTGCGCCGTCCGGCGAGGACGCCTCGGACGTGGCGCCGGGCTCCCACGTCCGCCTCCTTCCGTGCGTCAGTTGAGCGAGGGATCCGGCGGCATGAGCGAGAGGAGCGCGTAGGGTCCCCCCATGCGATGCAGGACGTCGCGCCAGAGCGTCTCTGGCTCCTCGGCGAAGACGTCCTCGGGTCGCGCGCGCTCGACGATCCACGACCCCTCTTCGAGCTCGGCATCGAGCTGGCCGGGCCCCCAGCCTGCGTAGCCGGCGAAGACGCGGGCGCGGCGGAGCTCGCCCAGCTCCTCCGGGTCGACGCGGGCAGGGAGGAAGCCGACGGAGTCGAGGACGAGCGCCGCCGCCCGCTCGGGCTCGACGAAGTCGGCGACGACGACGATGGCCGAGCGCTGCACGGGGCCGCCGACGTGGACGAGCGCGTCGGACTCGACGAGCGGCGCGAGCTCCGGGATCGCCTCCTCGACCCTCGTCTCCGAGACGCGGTTGAGGATGACGCCGAGCGCTCCCTCCTCGCTGTGCTCGCCGACGAGGACGACGGTGCGCCAGAAGTTCGGATCGACGAGCGACGGGCCGGCGACGAGGAGATGTCCTTTCAGCGACTCCACGCGCATATCATCGCGCGCGATGGAGGGACGCTCGCGGGAGGTTCGTCTCCGCTCGCGGCCGCGAGGCAGGGTGCGGGAGAGCGACTTCGAGCTCGTCGAGGTCGAGGTTCCGGCGCCGCAGGACGGCGAGATCCTCGTCCGCAACGCGTACCTCTCCCTCGACCCGTACATGCGCCCGCGGATGAGCGAGGGCCGCTCCTACCTCCCACCCTACGAGCTCGGCGAGACGCTCACGGGCGGAGCCGTCGGCTGCGTCGTGGAGTCGCGGAGCCCGCGCTTCGCTCCGGGCGACTGGGTGCTCCACGACCGGGGCTTCCGGGAGTGGGCGCTCTGCGAGGAGACCGGCGTGCGGGCGATCGACCCGGCTGCGGCGCCGGTGTCCACGGCGCTCGGGGTTCTCGGCATGCCGGGGCTCACCGCCTCCCACGGGCTCTTCGAGATCGGGAGGCCGAAGGAAGGGGAGGTCGTCTACGTCTCGGCCGCCGCAGGCGCCGTCGGGTCGGCGGCAGGGCAGATGGCGAAGATCGCGGGCTGCCGCGTCATCGGGAGCGCGGGCTCGTCCGAGAAGGTCGCCTGGCTCCGCGAGCTCGGCTTCGACGCCGCCTTCGACTACCGGGAGCGGCCGCCGGGCGAGGCGTTGCGGGCGCTCGCGCCGGAGGGGATCGACATCTACTTCGACAACGTCGGCGGCGAGCACCTCGAGGCCGCGATCGGAGCGATGCGCGCGTACGGACGGATCGTCGCCTGCGGAGCGATCGCGCTCTACGAGGAGACAAAGCCGCCACCCGGCCCACGGAACCTCTTCCTCGTCGTCACGAAGCGGCTCACCATGCAGGGCTTCATCGTGAGCGACCACTTCTCCGAGTTTCCGGCCTTCCTCGAGCGCGCTCGCGAGTGGCTCCGCGAGGGCCGCCTGCGCGCCCGGGAGACGATCGTCGAGGGCATCGAGAACCTGCCGGCCGCGTTCGTCGGGCTCTTCGCGGGGGAGAGCATCGGGAAGCTCCTCGTGCGGGTCGGCCCCGCTCCGGCATGACGCTGCGCTGTCGTCTCTTCGGGCACAAGCTCCCGCGTCGGAAGCGGCCCTTCTTCCTCACGGAGCGGTACCAGCGCTGCGAGCGCTGCGGGAAGCGGGTGCGCATCCGGGGCCGGTGAGGGCGGCGGCTGGGCTCCACGCGCTCGGTACGCTGGCGCCGTGACGAGCTCGCTCATCGTGGCCGCGGTACGGACGCCGTTCGGGAAGCTCGGCGGAGGCCTCGCCTCGTACCCGGCGACGGAGCTCGGCGCGATCGCGATCCGGGCCGCGCTCGAGCGCGCGGGGATCGAGCCAGGCGAGGTGGAGTACGTCGTCCT
>JAVQXS010000050.1:0-8510 GCA_033578065.1 Thermoleophilia bacterium | reverse complement strand
CTCCCCCGGACGCTCGAGCCCGAGCCGCTGGATCTCCTGGCCCGCGCGCACGAGCCCCCGGAGCGTCGCCATCTCCTTCACGATGCGCGCGTAGTGCTCGACGTTCGAGGTCGCGGGCACGAGCGCCGCGAGCTCGGCGATCCGCGCCTTGCCGCCGACGCTCTCGAGCTCGTCCCGCTCGTCGAGCTCGTCGACGAGCGTGATCGCGTCCACGGGCTCGCCCTTCGCCCAGAGCGCGAGGGCGGCTCGGAAGATGCGTCCGTGGCTCTCGCGGTAGAAGTCCGAGGCGTCGAGGATCTCGCCCACCGTCGCGACGGCGGTGGGCGAGAGGAGCATCGCGCCGAGCACCGACTCCTCGGCTTCGAGGTTCTGCGGGGGAGCGAGAGACGCGAGACGCTCGGGGGTGTCGACGGCCATCGCTCAGCAGTGAAGCGATCCCGGCGGACGACGTCCAGGACGGCCATCCGACGCCGTCAGGACGCTTCCGTGCAGGGAAAATAGAACGTGCGTTCGCATCCTATCCCCGGCGCCGGACGTCTTATCGACAGGTCCCGAACCGGTTGTCCACGTGGGGACGAGCGCTCCGTGCGCGAAGTTCGTGCCGCCGTCGACAGGCCTGTGGACAGCCTGTGGGCTCGCCCCGAGGCCGGAGACACCTCCGGGCGCGCTGCCCTCGCCGTGCTCGGAAGCGCGCCCGGCGGCTCAGGGGGACGAGCCCTCGTCCCCTCCCGGTGCCCCCGGGGCCCGCGCCTCTCCCGGCGCGCGCCCCCCGGGAGCGATCCCCTCCTCAGAAGCCACGGCGTCGGCGATCGCCGCTTCCGCCGCGGCGTGCTCCGCGTCCGCGCGCGCCTCGGCGGCGAGCGCCGCCTCGGTCTCGGCTGTCTCAAGCGCGGCGAGCTCCGCCTCCGGGAGGAGCTCTCCGCCCTCAGGGACGACGAGCGTCTTCACCTCCACGCGGACATCCTGGAAGAGCTCGATCGGGACGGCGTAGCGGCCGATGCGCTTGATCGGGTCGATCGCGACCTTCCGCCGGTCGACGCGCACCTTCCGCGTCCGCCAGATCTCGTCCACGATGTCGGAGGGCGTGACCGAGCCGAAGAGCGCGCCGGTCGGTCCCGCCTTCACCTCGAAGCGGAGCACCGTCTTCCCGAGCACCTCGGCGATCTCCCGCGCCTGCTCTGCGGTGCGTGCCTGCTGTCGAGCGCGCTGGGCCTCGATCCTCCGGAGCTCAGCAACCCGGGCAGGCGTCGCCGGCTCGGCGAGCCTCCGCGGGAAGAGGTAGTTGCGCGCGTACCCACGGGCGACGCTGACGACGTCGCCGCGCAGCCCGAGCTTCTCGACGTCCGCGAGGAGGATGACGTCCATCGCTACCCGGAGACGTACGGGATGAGCGCCATCTCCCGAGCGCGCTTGATCGCCTGCGCGACCTGGAGCTGGTGCCTGCGACAGGCGCCGGTGATGCGGCGCGAGCGGATCTTCCCCTTCTCCGACAGGTAGCGGCGGAGCTGGGCCGTGTTCTTGTAGTCGACGTGCTCGACGTTGTCCCGGCAGAGCTGGCACGCCTTGCGCTTCGCAGGAGCGGGCGCAGCTCCGCGTCGCTTCGACTTCTTCCCACCCATGCGGCTCCTCCTCGACCTCAGAAGGGGATGTCGTCGTCGGTAGGCGAGGTCGGGAAGTCGTCCGGTGCCCCGGCGGCCCCCGCAGGCACGTACGCGGATCCTTCCGCATCCTGGCGACCGCCGAGGAACTGCACCGTGTCCGCGACGATCTCGACCGCCTGGCGCTTCGATCCGTCCTGCGCCTCCCACTCGCGCCACTCGAGGCGGCCGTCGATCGCCACCGGCCTCCCCTTCGCGAGGTACTGCGCGCAGTTCTCGCCCTGCTGACCCCAGACCGTGACGTCGAAGTAGTTCGGCTTGTCGATCCACTGGCCGGTCTCGTCGCGACGCCGCGTGTTCACCGCGACCCGCAGCGAGCAGACGGCCGTGCCCGAGGGGGTGTGGCGGAGCTCGGGGTCGCGGGTCAGGTTCCCAACGAGGACGACGCGGTTGATGTTGGCAGCCATGGCTATGCCTCCTCGTGCTCGTCGGCAGCTACGACCCCTGCATCCTCGCGCGTCGGGGCCGCCGCCGCTACTGGCCGAACTGGCCGTGTGTCGGTCCGTCGTGTCGCCAGGTGGCGCAGGACGTCGTCCTCGATCCGCAGGAGGCGCGAGATCTCGCCGAGCGTCGCCGGGGAGCACGTGAGCTGGACGAGGTGGTAGACCCCCTCGCTCCGCCCACCGATCTCGTACGCGAGCCTGCGCTTGCCCCACGGCTCGTGGAGATCCCAGCTCCCGCCGTCCGCCTCGGCGAGCTCTCGGATGCGACCGACGATCTCCGCCTGGCGGTCGTCGCCCAGGTCAGGGTCGAGGAGCAGCAGGATCTCGTACTCGGGCACGTCTTCCTCCGGTCTCAGCGGCCCCGCCCGGGGAGATGCGCGTGCGAGGCGCATCGGCGCGGGGCAGGAAGCCGGACAAGTGTAGCAGGGGTGGCCGCGCCGGCGGCCGATACCATGGAGGCGTGCGCACGCTCCTCAAGTGGGCTCTCGTCGCGCTCGGAGCGACGGCGCTCGCACGGTGGTGGCGCGAGCGGCGCGCGAGCCGGGTCGCGCAGGGGGAGCCGCCGGCGCCGGCGAGCGCGGATCCGAAGGAGGAGCTGCGTCGCACGCTCGCGGCATCCCGCTCCCTCGATGCCTCCACGTCCCAGGCGATGGAGGAGACGCCGCTCGACGAGCGCAGGGCCGAGGTGCACGCGGAGGCGATGGCGGCCATCGACGAGATGCGCTCGACGGACGGAGCCCGGTAGGAGCGGGACGTGCCTCGCCGCCGCGAGGATCGAGCGTCGACCGAGGCCGCGGCCCGACGGGAGGCAGGGCCGAGCGCTCCCGTCGCGCCGGACACGGAGATCGCAGCAGCGCTCCGCGCGCTCGCCGAGGAGGTCGGCGAGCTGCGACGCGAGCTCGAGACGCTCCGCGATGGCCCACGGCCGCTCCCCGCGGCCACGCAGGGAGCGCACGGCTGGGAGGCGCAGGCAGCGCCCGTGACGAGCGGTCCTCTCTGGGCGCGCGGGCTCGAGAGCCCGTCGCCACGGCGGCCGACCATCCCTCGCCTCGCGCTCGAGATCGCGTTCCTCCTCGCCATCGCGACGCTCGCCGGCGTCGCGTCGCTCGAGCCGCCCGTGATCGTCGGCCTCCTCGCGGCGGCGTGGGCGCTCGTCGCCCTGAGCGAGTGGCTCGCCTGGCGCTCAAGCCGCCGAGAGGCGGAGCTCCTCGCCGGGATCGCGCGGTCGGAGCCGCACCTCGGGAGCGACCTCGGCTGGCTCGTGCCCCCGCTCGAGCACACCGCGGAGCTCGACGAGGTCTCCGCCTCGACAACGAAGCTCCCGCCCCGGGGGCTCGAGTAGCGCGCGCCGAGCGCGCCCCACGGGGCGGCGGCACGCCACCCACGCCGCGCTCCGAGGAGCCAGCTCCTCGACGCGGACCCCGCGAACGAGGGCGGTACCCTTCGCCGATGCGCTGCCGAGCGCCGCTCGCTTCGTCACCGAGGCCTGGTGCTCGGCGGGCGGGAGCTCCTCGGCGCGTCTGCGCGCCCGACGGCTTACCATCAACCGTCGCCCCGAGCGATCTCGTCGCCGCCACGGGTCACAGGAGCCGTCCAGGCGAGGACAGGACGCCGATGACCAGCCGTTCCTTGGCCCCCGTCGGCCCTATCCGCTGCGAGCGCGGCCAGCGCCCGGAGACGATCTCACGGGTCGGACGTGGACGCGCACGCGAAGGCACCGCCGCGCGCGGGGCGGCGACGAGGACGGGGAGCGGCCTGCGCCTCGCTGCTCGCACCTCCCGCTGATGCTCTTCCCCACGGCCACCTTCGCCCTCTTCTTCGTCCTCGTCCTGCCCCTCTCGTGGCTCCTCATGCCGCACGGCGCCGTCTGGCGGCCGTTCATCGTCGCCGCGAGCTTCGTCTTCTACGCCGGCTGGGACTGGCGCTTCTGCTTCCTGCTCGCGTTCTCCATCCTCTGGAACCAGGCGCTCGCGGTGACGATCCACCGTGCGCGCTCCCCGAGGGCCCGCACGCAGCTCCTGATCGTGGCGCTCGCCGGAAACCTCGGACTCCTCGGCTACTTCAAGTACTACGGCTTCTTCGTCGCCTCGGCGAGCAACGCCTTCGCCCAGCTCGGGCTCGACCTCCCGCTCGAGGCGCGATCGGTCGTGCTCCCAGTGGGGATCTCCTTCTTCACCTTCATGGCGATCTCGTACGTCGTCGACGTCTACCGGGGAGACGTGGAGCCAACAGGTCTCGGCACGTTCGCCGCCTACCTCTCGTTCTTCCCCCACCTCGTAGCGGGACCGATCGTCCGACCGGGCGAGCTCATCCCGCAGCTCGAGACGCCGCGCGATCCGCGCTACGTCGACACCGCACGAGCGTTCTCCCTCATCGGCACGGGGCTCTTCATGAAGGTGGTGATCGCGAACCACCTGGGAGCGGGCATCGTGGACGAGGTCTTCGGGGCGCCGAGGCTCCACTCGTCGGCCGAGGTGCTCGTCGCCGTCTACGCGTACGCGGCGCAGATCTACGCCGACTTCTTCGGCTACACGAGCATCGCCATCGGGGTCGCGCTCCTCCTCGGCTTCACCTTCCCCCAGAACTTCGATGCCCCCTACACGGCGACCTCGATCACGGACTTCTGGCGGCGCTGGCACATGACCCTGTCGCGCTGGCTCCGCGACTACCTCTACATCCCGCTCGGGGGCAACCGCGGCGGCCGGCTCCTCACGTACCGGAACCTCATGCTCACGATGCTCCTCGGAGGCCTCTGGCACGGAGCGGGATGGACGTTCGTCGCCTGGGGCGGGATCCATGGCGCGGCGCTCGTCCTCGAGCGCTGGTGGCGGGGCCGGCCCGGGCACGTCGAGCGGCCCCCGACCGCCTGGCGACGCACGTGGCAGCGCCTCGCGACCTTCCACGTCGTCTGCCTCGCGTGGATCTTCTTCCGCGCCGACTCGTTCTCGGACGCCTGGGCCGTCATCGCGCAGCTCGTCAGCGCCTGGGGCGAGCCCTCGCCTCTCGTCACCAGCGGCGTCCTTGCCGCGATCGGCGTCGGCATCGGCTCCCAGTACCTCCCGCGGCGCATCCCGCTCTGGCTCATGGCTCGCTTCTCTCGCCTCCCGGTCCCCGCCCAGGCCGCGCTCTGCTCCGTCGCGCTCCTCGTCATCCACGCGCTCGGGCCAGAGGGCGTGGCACCGTTCATCTACTTCCAGTTCTGAGGGTGCGAGGACACGGAGCGATGGCGGAGGCACGAGGGAGGCGACGTCGGCCGAGACGCCGCGAGGCCGAGGGCGGCCGCCGTCTCCACTCCGCGGGGTCGGCCGTCGTCGTGTCGGCCCTCGCCCTCTCGTTCAGCCTCCTGCTCAACGCGCCTGGGCTCCACAAGTCGGCCTCGAGCCAGCCGTCCGGCTGGAAGCGAGAGCTCGCGCTCGGCGTCACCGGCCCCCTCGAGGAGCTCAGCTCGACCCTCCTGCTCGACCGGCCTCGGCGCGCGCTCAAGGCGGCCCTCGGCCGCTCGCAGGACGACGTGATCGATACCCGTGTCGTCGTCCCCGAGCGGGAGCGCGAGGGGCCGCAGGCGACGCCCGCTCGCCCGAGGCGCCCGCTCTTCACGAGCGCGCGGCCGCTTCGGATCTGGATCGCCGGCGACTCGCTCGTCGTCGTCCCCGGCGAGTCGATCCTGCGCGCGATCGCAGGCCGTCCCTCGGTCGTGGCCCTCGGTGCGGTCGACGGGCGTCTCGCGACTGGCCTCGAGCGGCCCGACGTCTTCAACTGGTTCACCCACGTGCGGGACGTCATGCGCTCGAGGCGGCCGAACGCCGTCGTGCTCATGGTCGGCGCGAACGACGACCACGGCTTCATGACCGGCGTGCCGGAGGGGGTCGCGGTCGGCCCCTTCGGGAGCGGAAGCTGGGAGCGTGAGTACCGCCGGCGCGTCGCCGGGATCATGGATGCGATCACGGGCTCCGGCGCCTACCTCCTCTGGATCGGGCTCCCGATCACCCGCGATCCGGAGCAGACCCGCCGCTACGACACGATCAACGCCATCGTCCAGTCCGAGGCGGCGCGTCGCCGCGACCGCGTCGCCTACATCGACACGTACCTCTTCTTCGCTGGCCCGGACGGCCGCTATGCCCAGTACGTCGCCGACGGCTCCGGGCGGCTCGTGAAGGTGCGAGCCGACGACGGCGTCCACTTCGAGCGCGCCGCCGGCGACCGTATCGCAGCGGAGGTCCTCCGGCGCCTCGAGGCACGCTTCCGTCTCCGGGACGCGAGGTCGCCCACCCACTGAGCGGGAGCTGGCGTCGACGCCCTGGCAGCGAGCTGGCGTCTGCGTGCCCCTCGAATGGCGCTGTCGAGCCATCTGCGCTCACGTGCCAGGGACCTCGTTCACAGGGACGATCCCTACCCCGGATCGACCGCCTCGACGGCGCGCCGGCAGTCCACCGGAGCCGCGAGCGAGGGGCGACCCGCTCACGCGAGCCGCCTCGCCGCACTCCCGAGGGCAGCGCCCGCGACGACGTCCACGAGGTAGTGGTTCCCCGTCGCGACGACGACGAGCGAGACGAGCGGGGCGTAGGAGCGGGCGAGCGCCCGTGTGGCCCGGGAGTCGGCCCGCTCAGCGATGGCGCCGCCCGTGAGCACCGCGAACGCGACGTGGAGGCTCGGGAGCGCTGCGACGGGGTTGTAGAGGCGTACGAGGAGTGGGTGCTCGAGGTCGAGGCCGCTCACCTCGGCCATCGTGTCGACGAACCCCTCGAGCCCGCGGGGCGGCTCGGTCGGGAAGAGGAGGAAGGCCGGCTGCGCCCCGAGGTACGCGAGGACGCAGGCACGGCGCAGCCGCGCGTAGTCCGGATCTCCCTGCCGGTGGAGCCGGATCAGCCATCCCACCGTGAGCGTGACGTTGAAGAGCCCGTAGCCGACGTTGAGCGCGTGGACTGCGCGAGGAGCGCGGAGAACGAGCCGTTGCAGCGCCGGCTCGGCGTGGATCCCGAGCCGCTCCTCGAGCGCGACGAGGCGCTCCGCGTTGCGGCGCGCGCGCGCCCGGCCGTCGGCGCGGAGGACGAGCCAGCGGACGAGGAGGTAGACGCCGTACACGGCGAGACCGAGGCCGAGCTCACGGCGGAGCGAGCGCAGCCTCACCGCGCGCTCCACCGCATCGGGTACACCGCGGCCCAGTGCTCTGCATGGACGCGAACCATCTCCGCGAAGCGGTCGGCGAGACGCTGGAGCACCTCGTGCTCGGCATCCTCCCCTCCCTCCCGCCGCGGAGGCTCGAGCGCCGGCTCGATCTCCACCCGCCAGCGTCGGGGGGCGCGAGGGAGGACGAGGAACGGCACGATGGGCGAGCCGGCGAGCCGGGCGAGCACGACCGGGCCGGCTGGGAGCTCGACGGCCGCGTCGAGGAAGCGCACGCGGTACGTGCGCATCCACGGCTTCGCGTAGTCGCCGAGGAGGAGGAGCGCCTCGCCCCGTCGGAGGAGGTGGAGCGCCTTCGTGATGGGCTCGGTGTCGTAGAGGATCCCGAGCCCCGCCCGCACGCGCAGGCGTTCGACCGCCCACGCGAGCCAGTCGTCGCTCACGACCGCCGTCGTCGGCACCGGGACGACGTGCCGCGGCAGCGCCGTCGCCACCTCCCAGCCCCCGACGTGGAGCGAGACGAGGACGATCCCCTTCCCACGCGCGGCAGCTTCCTCGACGTGCTCGCGCCCGGCCACCTCGGTCGTCGCGAGGAGCTCTTCGGGGCGCGCGATCGCCCACAGGAAGTCGGCCGACCGCCATGCCTCGTTGCGCACCTCCCGCAGGACGAGGGACCGCACGGCCGCGTGCTCCGGGGGGAGGCCGAGCACGTGCGAGAGGTTCTCCGCCAGACGTCGACGTTTCGCAGGGCGAAGCGCCCACTCGATGGTGCCGCCGATGCGCGCTAGCGGAGGCACGGCCCGAGGGGGTAGCCGGCTCACGACGACGCTCGCCGCGAGAATCGCTCCCCGGAGGACGCGAGCGGCGAGCGGCCCTCGCCCCAGTGGCGCACCTGGACGGGGGCGCCCGTCGGGAGCGAGTCGGAGCGAGCCGAGCCTCGTGCGCACCTCAGCGTCTGGGCTCGAGCGACTCGAGGCGGAGCTCCACCTCCTCCACGTACGTCACCTCGCCAATCGGCGAGTCGTTCCTCGTGCGCGTCCGCATGACGAGCCGCACGGGGATCCCGGATGCCCGATGGAGCCACACGTCATGGCGGGTGCGCCCGCGGGTCCTGCCGCTGAGGGTGGTCACGCGACGGAGGTAGAGCGCGTCGACCTCCTCCCCCGCGACGGAGACCTGCTCCCAGCGGACGACCTCCACTCGGCCTCGCTCCTCGGCCGAGCCGGTCGCGCAGCGAGCCGCAGCCGTCGCTCCCGGCTCCACGTCGGCCGGACGAAAGAGGGTC
>JAVQXS010000049.1:0-8511 GCA_033578065.1 Thermoleophilia bacterium | reverse complement strand
CGACCGCGCTCACCGCCGTCGTCGGGATCGGCGGGGCGTGGGTGATCGCCCGCACGTCGCTCCCCGGTCGCCGCGCGCTCGAGATCGTCGCGACCCTGCCGATCGTCCTCCCACCGACCGTCCTCGGCTACTACCTCCTCGTCGCGCTCGGTCGCTCGAGCCCGGTCGGGAAGGCATGGGAGGGCCTCTTCGGGCAGCCCCTCGTCTTCACGTGGCAGGGGGCGGTCGTCGCTGCCTCCGTCGCCTCGCTTCCCAACTGCCTGCGGACCGCCCGGGCGGCGATCTCCGAGGTCGACGTCCGCTACGAGCAGGCGGCGAGGACGATGGGCTTCCCGGAGTGGCGGATCGCGCTCCAGATCACCCTCCCTCTCGCTCGCCGTGGGATCCTCGCAGGGATCGCCCTCGCCTTCGCCCGCGCGCTCGGCGACTTCGGCGCGACGCTCATGGTCGCGGGGAACATCCCGGAGCGCACCCGCACGATGCCGATCGCGATCTACGACGCCGTGCAGGCGGGGAACGACGCGCGCGCGCTCTACCTCTCGGTCGTCCTCTCCCTCGTCGCCGTCTCCGTCCTCGCGGCGGTCGCCCTCCTCGAGCGGAGGCCGACGTGACGGCTCTCTCCGTCTCGCTGCGGCACCAGCTCGGCCGCTTCGACCTCGACGTTCGGTTCGACGCCCCCTCCGGGCTGACGGTGCTCTTCGGGCCCTCAGGAGCCGGGAAGTCGTTGACGCTGAGCCTCGTCGCGGGCCTCCGGCGGCCCGATGCGGGGCGGATCGAGCTGTCCGGGCGGACGCTCTTCGACTCCGAGCGGGGCATCGACGTAGCGACGAGGGAGCGGCGCGTCGGGTTCGTCTTCCAGGACGCGTTGCTCCTCCCGCACCGCTCCGTGCTCGACAACGTCGCGCTCGCGGTTCGAGGGCGCCGCTCTCGGAGCGCGCGACGAGACCTCGCGCATGCGCTCCTCGTCGAGGTGGGGGCAGCCGAGCTCGCTCGAGCGAGGCCGTCGACCCTCTCCGGCGGCCAGCGGCAGCGCGTCGCCCTCGCCCGCGCGCTCGCGGGGGAGCCCGAGCTCCTCCTCCTCGACGAGCCGCTCTCCGCCCTCGACGATCCGACCCGGGAGCGGCTGCGCCGCCTCGTCCGCGACGTCGTCGGCCACCACCGCGTACCCGCGCTCTTCGTCACCCATGACCGCGAGGAGGCGAGCGAGCTCGCAGACGCGCTCGTCGTCCTTCGGAGCGGGAAGGTCGAGGCGGTCGTCTCCCGGGACGAGGTCGGAGGCGTCCTCCTCACCGGGGACGCGTCCCGCGAGCTCGACGAGGCACGGGCCCGCATCCGCGAGCTCGAGCGCGCCCTCGCCGCGAGCGAGGGCAGGCCAGGAGACGCGCGACCGGCGAGCGAGCTTTCCTCCGACGACGTGCATGCCTTCCGGCACGGCTCCGGCCGACAGCTCGGGAGCGAGACGAAGGAGACGCAGCGATGACAGCGACGCGCGAGGGACGAGGAGACGAGCGGCTGGCGACGATCGCCGCACGACGAGTGACGGTCGAGGCTCGTCCGGAGCTTGAGGCAGCGCTCGTGCATGCCCTCGCTCGCGCGTCCGCGAGCCTCCTCGGCGGAGGGCTCGGAGCCGAGCCCGCGGCCTACGCGTCCCCGTGGCGACGGGCGGGTCTCCTCGAGGCCACGTCGCGTGCTACCGACGAGCTACGCGCGTCGGCTTCGGAGGACCCCTGGCGCGACGCGCGCGTAGTCGAGCCCTGAGACCCAGGTCGCGACGAGCGCGCCGAGGAGCGCCCACCACGCGACCTCGGCGCTCCAGGCGCCAGCCGCGGCGAGCCCGGCCGTCGCCGCCGCGAGGGCCTGGACCCACGTCTTGATCCTCCCGAGGTCCCGCGCTGCGAGGACGACGCCCCGCTCGACCGCCGCCAGGCGAAGGCCGGAGACGAGGATCTCTCGCACGACGATGAGGGAGACCATCCACGCGGGCGCGACGCCCTCGCCGACGAGCATGACGAGCACCGCGAGCACGAGCACCTTGTCGGCGACCGGGTCGAGGAGCTTCCCGAGCTCGGTGGCGGATCCGCGGCGGCGCGCGAGCCATCCGTCGACCTGGTCGGTGGCCATGGCGAGGCAGAAGACGGCCGTCGCCCAGTACTCGTTCGCCGGGAAGTCCCACGCGAAGAGGACGACGACGAGCGGAACGGCGGCGACGCGGACGACCGTGAGCTGGTCTGGGAGGCTCACCGTGCGAGAGAATACGCCGCCCATGGCGCTCTTCTCGAAGGTCCTCGTCGCCAACCGGGGGGAGATCGCAGTGCGCGTCTTCCGCACGCTGCGGGAGCTCGGGATCGCGACGGTCGCCGTGTACTCCGAGCCAGACCGCGACGCGCTCCACGTCGCCGTCGCCGACGAGGCGTACCTCTTGGGGCCCGGACCTGCGGCGGAGAGCTACCTCCGAGGCGACCGCATCGTCGAGGTCGCGCTGCGCGCGGGGGCGGAGGCGATCCACCCCGGCTACGGCTTCCTCGCCGAGAACGCGGAGTTCGCTCGGGCGGTCTCCGACGCCGGCCTCACGTGGATCGGGCCCCCTCCGGAGGCGATCGAGGCGATGGGCTCGAAGGTCGCGGCCCGCCAGCGGATGCTCGCCTCCGGCGTCCCGATCGTCCCTGGCACGACGACACCGGTCGAGAGCGCGGCAGAGGCGACCGAGGCGGCGAACGCGATCGGCTACCCGATCGCGGTGAAGGCCGCCGCCGGCGGTGGCGGGAAGGGATTCCGGATCGCGCGCGGCCCGGAGGAGGTCGCGCGCGCGTTCGAGACGGCGCGTCGGGAGGGCGAGGCGTACTTCGCCGACCCGTCGGTGTACGTCGAGCGCTACCTCGACGACCCGCGCCACGTCGAGGTCCAGGTCCTCGCCGACACGTACGGCCACGTCATCCACCTCGGCGAGCGGGACTGCACGATCCAACGGCGTCACCAGAAGCTCGTCGAGGAGACGCCGTCGCCGGCCGTCGACGCCGAGCTGCGGGAGCGGATCGGCCGCATCGCGGTCGAGGCGGCGCGCGCGGTCGGGTACCGCTCGGCGGGGACGATCGAGGGCCTGCTCGCGCCCGACGGCTCCTACTACTTCCTCGAGATGAACACCCGGATCCAGGTCGAGCACACGGTGACCGAGATGGTGACGGGGATCGACATCGTCCGCGAGCAGATCCGGATCGCGGCGGGCGAGCCCCTCTCGCTCCGCCAGGAGGACGTCGTCCTCCGGGGGCACGCGATCGAGTGCCGGATCAACGCGGAGGACGTCGCCCAGGGCTTCCTCCCCTCGCCCGGCGTCATCACCGCCTACCGCGAGCCGGGCGGCATCGGGGTCCGCGTCGACTCGGGCGTGCGGGCGGGAGACGAGGTCTCGGGGCTCTACGACCCGCTCGTGGCGAAGGTCATCGTCCACGACGTCGATCGCGAGAGCGCCCGGCGACGAATGCTCCGGGCGCTCGAGGAGCTCGTCATCGAAGGGCCGACGACGCTCGTCGGCTTCCATCGCGCCCTGCTCGAGTCGCCGTGCTTCATCGCCGGAGAGACGTGCCGCGGGCTCGTCGAGTCGGAGGAGCTCGCGCAGCGTGCGCGGGAGCTGTCGGAGTCGTTGTCGCATAGGACAACGAAGCTAGCAGCTCCAGCGGACGGCGCGGCAAGGCGCATGCGAGAGCAGGTGCTCGCGATCGAGGTCGACGGCCGTCGCCACGAGCTCCGGCTCCGCCTAGAGGAGCCGCCGTGGCTCGAGCTCGCCCGTCGCCACCGCGCGCGGCGCGGGGGCCTCGGCGGGGACGCTCCCGGCGCGATCGCGAGCCCGATGCAGGGGACCGTCCTCGCCGTCTCCGTCCGAGAGGGAGACCTCGTCGAGCCGGGGACGCTCATCTGCGTCATCGAGGCGATGAAGATGGAGAACGAGATCGTGGCGCACCGCGCGGGGCGTGTGGCCGAGCTCCGCGTGACGCCCGGGCAGCAGGTGGCGAGCGGCGAGCTCCTCTGCCGGCTCAGCGGGGACGGGGACGCCGCCACGCCTGCCGACGAGGGCTGAGCCCCCGCTTCGCGCGCCCGTCCCTCGCCGACGGCAGCGCTCGACGAGGTCAGGGCTCGAGGCGATGGGCGGAGTCGGTGATCCAGACGACCTGCTCGCGGAGGCCCTCGGGAACCCTCCCCACGGCGGTGAGCGCCCCGAAGACGACGCGGACGAAGCTTCCGCCGGCGAGCGCGCCGGGGGCGGAGATCGTGCCCTCCCAGCTCGCGCCCGGCTCGAGCACCGCCGGCAGCTCGGGCTCGAAGCTCCGGGCGAGGCGCACCGCCGGGAGCGCTCCTCGGGCGTTGCGCCGCTCGAGCTCCGCGAGCTCCCCGCTTGCGAAGAGCATGAGGCCGAAGGAGCGGTCGAGGGTCGCGCGCGGGTCGCCGACCGAGAAGGCGACGGAGGTGCGGTTCTCGAGGCCGATCCGCGCGACCCAGCCGGTCTCGGTGACCTCGAGCCACTCGACGCGGAAGACGAGCCGCTCGCCCGCGGGCCCGTACGTCTCCCGCCAGCCGAGGACCGCCCGCTGCGGCGGGGCCGGCCCGCTCGCGACGGGCGGAGCCCCCTCGTCTCGGAGACGGTTCGCGGTCGAGAAGAAGGCGAGCCCGACGAGGGCGGCGGCGAGCGCGACGAGGACGATGATCGCGGTGCGGCTCATCTCCCCATGCTCGCACACGCGTCTGCGAGGGTGGCCTGCGCCGAGCGGGCGGTAGACTCGCCCGCGCCGTGGACCTCTACGAGTACCAGGGCAAGGAGCTCTTCCGCGCCGCGGGAATCCCGGTCTCGGACGGGCGGCTCGCGACGAGCCCGCCCGAGGCGCGGGAGGCAGCGCTCGAGCTCGGCGGTGCCGTCGTCGTCAAAGCGCAGGTGCTCACGGGCGGGCGCGGGAAGGCGGGTGGGATCAAGCTCGCCGCGAGCCCGGCGGAGGCGGAGGAGCGCGCACGCGACATCCTCGGCATGGACATCCGCGGGCACGTCGTCCATCGCGTCTGGGTCGAGCGGGCCTCGGACATCGCGCGCGAGTACTACCTCTCGGTGACCTTCGACCGCAGCGCGAAGCGTCCGCTCTTCCTCTTCACGACCCAGGGCGGGGTGGACATCGAGGAGGTCGCCGCTCGGACGCCGGAGGCGCTCGTGCGCCTCCACGTCGACCCCCTCGAGGGCTACCGCCCCTGGCAGGGGCGCTACCTCGTCTACGGGGCTGGGGTCGCCGACTCGGGCGAGCGCGCGCAGGTGACGGAGATCGTCGGCAGGCTCTACGACGTCTTCCGGCGCTGCGAGGCGATGCTGTGCGAGATCAACCCGCTCATCGTCACGCCGCAGGGCGAGGTGCGCGCGCTCGACGCGAAGGTGACGCTCGACGACAACGCCCTCTTCCGGCACCCCGAGCTCGCGGAGCTGCGCGACCTCGCCGCCGCCGATCCGCTCGAGGCGCTCGCCCGCGAGAAGGGCGTGACGTACGTGAAGCTCGACGGCGAGGTGGGCGTGCTCGGGAACGGGGCCGGCCTGACGATGGCGACGGTCGACATCGTCACCTTCGTCGGCGGCCGCCCGGCGAACTTCTGCGACCTCGGCGGCGGAGGGGACGCCCAAGGCGTCGTCGACGCGCTCGAGGTCGTGACTCGGGACCCCCAGGTGCGCTCGATCTTCTTCAACATCTTCGGGGGCATCACCCGCTGCGACGAGGTCGCGCGGGGGATCCTCCAGGCGCTCGAGGAGCTCGCGCTCGCGCTCCCCATCGTCGTGCGGCTCGACGGCACCAACGCCGAGGAGGGTCGGAGGCTCCTCCGCGAGGCGGGGAAGGAGAACGTCCACGCCGAGGCGACGATGCTCGCTGGCGCGCGGCGTGCGGTCGAGCTCGCGGGAGCGGCGTAGTGGCGATCCTCGTCGACCGCGACACGAGGCTCCTCGTCCAGGGCCTCACCGGGTCCGAGGGGCGCTTCCACGGCCTCCGCAACCGGGCGTACGGGACGCACGTCGTCGCCGGCGTTACCCCTGGGAAGGGCGGCCAGGACGTCGAGGGCATCCCCGTCTTCGACACCGTCGCGGCGGCGGTCGCCGAGACGGACGCGAACACGTCGATGATCTTCGTGCCGGCTCCGTTCGCCGCCGACGCCATGTACGAGGCGCTCGCCGCCGGCATCGGGACGATCGTCTGCATCACGGAGGGAGTGCCTGCGCACGACATGCTCGAGCTCTACGCGCACGTGCGCGCGCGCGGCGCGACGCTCATCGGCCCGAACTGCCCGGGCGTCCTCTCGCCGGGGAAGGCGAACGTCGGGATCATCCCGGCGGAGATCTTCCGCGAGGGGTCGGTGGGGGTCGTCTCCCGCTCGGGCACGCTCACCTACCAGATCGGTCACGAGCTGACGCAGCTCGGCCTCGGCAGCTCGACGATCGTCGGCATCGGGGGAGACCCGATCGTCGGCTCCTCGTTCGTCGACGTCCTCGCCCGCTTCGAGGAGGACGAGCAGACCGAGCAGGTGGTGATGGTGGGGGAGATCGGCGGCGACGAGGAGGAGAAGGCGGCAGCGTTCATCGAGGCGGAGATGTCGAAGCCCGTCGTCGCCTACATCGCCGGCTTCACCGCCCCTCCCGGGAAGACGATGGGGCACGCGGGCGCGATCGTCTCCGGCTCCTCCGGCACGGCGCAGGCGAAGAAGGAGGCGCTCGAGGCGCACGGGATCCGCGTCGGGACGACGCCGACCGAGACCGCGGTGCTCGTCGCCGAGCTCGCGCGAGGCTGACTCCGGCCGTCCGAGCGCCCGCGTGCACTCCTCGCCGTGGACTGGCTCGCTGCCTACGAGATCGAGACGGAGGAGCGGGCCTCCGATCTCGGCGAGCCGGCCACCTTGACGGTGATCATGCGCGACCTCGATACGGACGCTCGCACGCACGTCTTCCTGCCGGTGGAGCCGGTGGCCCCTGGGGCAGAGCAGAAGGAGGCGATGCTCAGGGCGATGGCGGGACGCTTCCCGGACGCGGTCTGGAAGACGTACAACGAGGAGAAGCAGGCAGCGAGCTTCGTCGGTCGCCGCCACCTCTACCTCGTGATCTACGAGGAGCACGATCTCGAGCCGCGGGGTCAGGCCCCGCAGCCTGCGCTCTTCAGCGTCTGAGCTCCGTGTCGCTCCCGCCGGGTGTCGGCTCTCCGACGGCCCGTTGGCTCTTCTCGCAGCACTTCCTCGAAGACCGGGTGCCGGGGTGGCCGGAGCTCGCATCGCTCGACACCGGCGAGCTGTACACGGAGCTCCGCGACCTCTGGCGCCGGGAGGCGCCCGCTCTCGAAGGCGCGAACGAAGGGGAGACCGAGGAGCGGCTCATTCGGCCGGTGCTGCGGGCGCTCGGGCACTCCTTCCAGCTCTTCGCGACGGCGACCGGAAGCTTCGATGCCTCCCTCGTCTTCCTCGAGCGGCCGCTCGCTCCACTCGCGCCGCGGGGGCGACTGGGGTTCATCGTCCCCAACAGGCCGAGGCGGCGGGGATCGAGGCGCTCGGCAGCCGTCTCCACCCGCACGCAGCCACAGCCGCCAGGGAGCGTGGGGCGTTCCTCCGCTGGCTCGCGTCCACGGTCGGCGTCTCGTACGCGGCCGTGCTCCGCCGGCAGGCGCTCGCAACGTACGAGCAGTCCGCTGCCGCGGAGGTGGTCGACGCGCTCGCGCGCATGCGTCCCCGCGTCGATCCGCGGGCGCGCGCGACGCGCGAGCGCATCGAGCGCGAGCACGCCTCGAGCACGGCGACGGTGGTCGCTGCGCTCGACGACCTCGCCCGCGCCGAGCGGGAGGCGGACACGCTCGTGTACGAGCTGTACCGAATCCCTGCGCGGATGCGCAGGATGGTCGACGCCCAGTACGCGTAGGGTTGCGGCGATGGAGGTCCGGAACCGCGACCGCGACGCTCCGCCGTTCACGACGCTCGACGGCTCGACGATCCGCGAGCTCCTCCACACGGAGCGGCAGTCGCTCGCGGAGGCCTCGCTCGCGCCGGGTCGGGCGACGAGGCGCCACTACCACGCGCGGAGCGAGGAGGTCTACCTCCTGCTCGAGGGCGGCGGTCGGATGGAGGTCGACGGCGAGGAGCGAGAGGTCGGGGTCGGGGACGCGATCCGCATCCCTCCGGGCGCGTGGCACCGGCTGGCCGCCGGGTCGAGCGGGGCACGGTTCCTCTGCTGCTGCGCGCCGCCGTACGCGGACGAGGACACGTTCTTCGCGTAGGGAGCGCAGGTTCGCGTGGTGGTACGGCTCACGTCTTCGACCGGAGCCACTCGAGCACGGCCCACGTTGCTTCCAAGTCCTCGCGGTTGTAGTCGAGGATCGCGTTCACCACCCTGCGTCGTTCGGTCTCGTCTTCCGTCTCGACCGCCCGGATGTACTCGGCCATCGCCCAGTCGCCGCCGTACTCGTCCTGCGTGCGCTCGAATCCCACGTAGCGCTCGACGACCTTGAGGCTGTAGCTGGG
>JAVQXS010000048.1:0-8608 GCA_033578065.1 Thermoleophilia bacterium | reverse complement strand
AGCGCGTGATCCGGGATGCGCGTCGCCTCCGAGACGGGCCGGGTGCGCGAGGTGGTCGACGCCGTCGCGGCCGATCTGCGGGCGGCTGGCTGCGCGACGCCGCGCGTCGACGCTGAGCTCCTCGTCGGCCACGTGCTCGGGCTGACACGATCGGAGCTCTTGCTCGCCCGCGAGCAAGAGCTCGACGAGCGGGAGCGGGCGCGCGTCGAGGAGCTCGCCGCGCGCCGGGCGCGCCGCGAGCCCCTCGCGTACGTCCTCGGGGAGTGGGGGTTCCGGCGGCTGACCCTCGCGGTCGATCGCCGCGTCCTCGTCCCGCGCCCGGAGACCGAGATCGTCGTCGAGCGCTGCCTCGCGCTCCTCGCCGGGCGGGAGGCGCCACGCGTTCTCGACGTCGGGACGGGCAGCGGCGCGATCGCGCTCGCGATCGCGGACGAGCATCCCGGCGCGCGGGTGACGGGTCTCGACGTCTCGACGGATGCGTTGCGCGTGGCGGAGGAGAACGCCCGCCGAGCGGGTCTACGGCTCGAGCTCCTCGAGCACGACCTCTTCCGCGGGCTGCCGAGGGGCCCCTGGGACCTCATCGTCGCGAACCCGCCCTACGTCGAGCCCGAGGAGCTCGAAGGCCTCGAGCCTGAGGTCCGAGACTGGGAGCCGCGGGTCGCCCTCGTCGCCTCGGGGGCGACGGAGGCCATCGCTCGGGCTGCTCGCGGTGCGCTCGCTCCGGGGGGCGCGCTCGTGCTCGAGTGCGCCGACGGGGCGGCGTCGCGGGTCGCCGAGACCCTCCGCGGTCTCGGCTACGTGGACGTCGCCGTCACCCCCGATCTCGTCGGGCGGGAGCGCGTCGTCGAGGGACGAGCCCCGGGGGAGAGGGGTGGCTGAGCTCGAGGCCGTCGAGCGGGCGGCGGCTGCGATCCGGGCCGGTGAGCCGGTCGTCATCCCGACGGACACCGTGTACGGGCTCGCCTGCGATCCGAGCCGGGCGGAGCCGGTCCGTCGCCTCTCCGAGCTCAAGCGGCGCTCGCCGGAGCAGCCGATCGCGCTCGTCGCGGCGAGCGTCGACCTCCTCCTCGAGCTCGTGCCCGAGCTGCGTGGCCGGAGCGCGGCGGTCGCGCGCGCGCTCCTGCCCGGCGCCTTCACGCTCGTCCTCCCGAACCCAGCGCGGCGCTTCCCCTGGCTCGCCGGCGCCCGGCCGGAGACGCTCGGCGTACGGGTGCCCGACCTCGCCGGGGCTTCGGCCGCCTTCTTCGCGCGGGTCGGGGCCGTCGCGGCGACGAGCGCGAACCTCCACGGAGGCCCGGATCCGAGGCGCCTTGCGGACGTCCCCGAGGAGATCCGGACGCGGGTCGCCGCGCTCCTCGATGCGGGCGACCTCCCCGGGACCCCGTCGACGGTCGTCGACCTCACGGGGGGAGACCCGATCGTCCTCCGCGAGGGCGCCGTCCCCCGCGCGGTGACGCTCGAGCGCGTGCGCGTCGCCCTCTCCGAGTAGCATCCCGGCGATGGCTGTCGCCCCGTCCACGCTCGAGGACCTCCGCACCGCGGGCCTGTCGGAGCTCGACCCCGACGTCGCCGAGCTCCTCGGCCGGGAGCTCGAGCGACAGCGCGGCGAGATCGAGCTCATCGCCTCGGAGAACTTCACCTGGCCGGCGATCCTCGAGGCGGTCGGGAGCGTCGCCACGAACAAGTACTCGGAGGGGTACCCTGGACGGCGCTACTACGGCGGCTGCGAGGTCGTGGACGAGATCGAGCAGCTCGCGATCGACCGCGCGAAGGCGCTCTTCGGCGCGGAGCACGCGAACGTCCAGCCACACGCGGGCGCCCAGACGAACATGGCCGTCTACTTCGCGTGCCTCGAGCCCGGGGACACGATCCTCTCGCTCTCCCTCGCGCATGGAGGCCACCTCACCCACGGCCTCAACGTCAACTTCTCGGGCCGCCTCTACACGATCGTCCACTACGGCGTGTCCCGGGACACGTACCTCGTCGACTACGACGAGGTGCGCGCGCTCGCCCACGAGCACCGCCCCCGGCTCATCGTCTGCGGCGGCTCCGCGTACCCGCGCACGGTCGAGGCGGAGCGCTTCCGCGAGATCGCCGACGAGGTCGGCGCCTACCTCCTCTGCGACATGGCGCACTTCGCAGGGCTCGTCGCGGCGGGGCTCCATCCGAACCCCGTCCCCTCCTGCGACTTCGTCACCTCGACGACGCACAAGACGCTCGCCGGGCCGCGCTCGGGGTTCATCCTCTCGAAGGCCGAGCACGCCCAGGCCCTCGACCGCGCCGTCTTCCCCGGGATGCAAGGTGGCCCCCTCAACCACGTCATCGCCGCGAAGGCGACGTGCTTCCGGATCGCCGCCTCGGAGCCGTTCCGGGCCTACCAGCGGGCGATCCGTGCGAACGCCGACGCGCTCGCGGAGACGCTCCAGGAGGGAGGGCTCGACGTTCTCACGGGCGGCACCGATACGCACCTCCTCCTCCTCGACCTCCGCAGGACCTCGTGGACAGGGAAGGACGCCGAAGAGCGGCTCGCGGAGGTCGCGATCACCGCGAACCGGAACACGATCCCCTACGACGAGCGACCGCCGACCGTCGCCTCGGGGCTCCGGCTGGGCACGCCGGCCGCGACGATGCGAGGCTTCGACGAGGAGGACTTCCGCGAGGTCGGGGCGCTCATCTGCGCAGCGCTCGAGCCGGAGGCGGATCTCCGAGCGCTGCGATCGCGTGCCGAGGCGATCCTCGAGCGCCGCCCGCTCTACCCCGGCCTTCCCGCCTACCCCTCGCTCGACGCGGGCGCGGCCCGGTGAGTCGGCCGACGGCAGCCTCCGCCGGGACCGACACCGTCGTCGAGGTCCGGCACCCCCTCGTCCAGCACAAGCTCGGCCTCCTCCGCGACGTGACGACGACGACGCAGATGTTCCGGCAGCTCGTGAACGAGCTCACCCTCCTCCTCACGTACGAGGCGACGAAGGACCTCGCCGACGAGGAGGTCGAGATCGAGACGCCGCTCGAGCGGACGACGGCGCGGCGCATCTCGGGGAAGAAGGTCGCCGTGTGCCCGATCCTCCGCGCGGGCGTGGGCATGCTCGACGGCGTCCTCTCGCTCGTCCCGGGGGCTCGGGTCGGCTTCATCGGCCTCTTCCGGAACGAGGAGACGCTCGAGCCCGTCGAGTACTACGTGAAGCTCCCCGGCGACATCGCCGACCGAGACGTCATCCTCCTCGACCCGATGCTCGCGACGGGGAACTCGACCGCGGCTGCGATCGAGATCGTGAAGGGGGCCGGGGCCACCTCCATCCGTGTCATCGCGCTCATCGCCGCTCCCGAGGGCATCACGCGCGTCCACCGCGACCACCCGGAGGTGCGGATCGTGGTGGCGGCGATCGACCGGGAGCTCAACGACGCCGGCTACATCCTCCCGGGGCTCGGCGACGCCGGCGACCGGCTGTACGGGACGAAGTAGGGGTCTCGCTCGGCGCGCGGCGGCCGTGTCGGGGCCGGCGTCCATAATCCCGAGGGAATGCCCCGTGCGGCCTGCCCCCCGCTCGATGCGCCGTGAGCCTCTGGGACGAGCTCCGACTCCACCCTGAGGCGCTCTACGGGGCCGGGATCGCGTTCGCCATCGTCGTCGTTCTCACGCCCGCCGTCGGCGGCGTCGCGCGGCTCCTCGGCGTCGTCGACCATCCGGACGAGCGCCGGGTGCACCGGCGACCCGTGCCGCGCCTCGGTGGGCTCGCCATCTTCCTCGGGATCCTCGTCCCTGCCCTCGCCTTCCTCGACCTCGCAGGGGCGAGCCGGAGCATCCTCCTCGGGGCGGCGGTGGCGACCGTCGTGGGAGCGGTCGACGACTTCCGCGGCCTCTCACCGCCGGTGAAGCTCCTCGGCCAGGTCGTGGCTGCGGCCATCCCCATGCTCGACGGCGTGTGGATCGACCGCTTCACCTTGCCGCTCCTCGGCGTCGTCGACCTCTCCCCCTGGGTCGGGGTTCCCCTGTCGATGCTCTTCATCGTCGCCGTGATGAACATGGTGAACTTCCTCGACGGGCTCGACGGGCTCGCGGCGGGGGTGTGCGCGATCGCCGGGGCGACGTACGCGGTCCTCGCGCTCTCCCTCGGACGCCCGAACCCGGCGATCCTGTCCGCGATCGTCGCGGGTGCCTGCCTCGGGTTCCTCCGCCACAACTTCTTCCCCGCCCGTATCTTCATGGGGGACTCCGGCGCGCTCTGCCTCGGCTTCCTCCTCGCCGCCGTCTCCATCCAGGGCCTCCTGAAGACGGCGTCCGCGGTCGTCCTCGTGCTGCCCCTGCTCGTGCTCGCGATCCCCATCCTCGACACCTCGTTCGTCGTCGCCCGCCGCCTCAAGTACTCGCAGCCCATCTACGCGGCCGACCGCAGCCACCTCCACCACCGCTTCCTCCGCATCGGCTACTCGCAGCGCCGGACGGCGGTGACCATGTGGCTGTGGTGCCTCACCCTCGCCGCGGCCGCGCTCGCGACCCGCTTCCTCTCGCCTCGCCCGGGAGGAGAGTGGCAGCTCGGGGAGGCGCTCCTCGTCGTGGCCATCGGCCTCGCGGCGCTCGCGTTCTCCGTCTACGTCGTCTACCTGCTCGAGATCGTGAAGCTCGCGAACCCCCGGGTGCGCCAGCGCGAGCAGGAGCCCCTCGAGCCCGCGGTGGAGGCGAGCGCTCGTCGGAAGAGCGCGTGAGCCGTTGGCCGAGCCTCTAAGCTCCCCGACCGTGCCGCGCAGGCAGTGGACGCTCGACGAGCTCACCGCGGGCGTCCGCGCGGGAGACGTTCGCGCTCTCGCCCGTGCGATCTCGCTCGTCGAGAACGGCGACCCGCTCGCCTACCCGCTCGTCCGCGAGCTCTACCCGGGCACGGGAGCGGCAGCCGTCATCGGCGTCACGGGGCCGCCCGGGGTCGGCAAGTCGTCGCTCATCGGGGCGCTCGTGACGGTGCTCCGCCGACGCGGGCGCACGGTCGGTGTCGTCTCCGTCGACCCCTCGAGCCCCTTCTCCCAGGGCGCGCTCCTCGGCGACCGCATCCGCCTCGCCGAGCACTTCCTCGACGAGGGCGTCTACATCCGCTCCATGGGGACCCGCGGGCACCTCGGCGGGCTCGCCGAGGCGACGCTGCAGACCGTCCTCCTCCTCGACGCGGCTGGGAAGGAGGTCATCCTCGTGGAGACGGTGGGAGCGGGGCAGAGCGAGGTCGAGGTGACGGCGATCGCGGACACGGTGCTCCTCGTCCTCATGCCCGGCTCGGGCGACGCGGTCCAGGCGCTGAAGGCCGGGATCATGGAGATCCCCGACGTCATCGCGATCAACAAGGCAGACCACCCCTCGGCGAGGACGACGCTGGGCGAGGTCCGCGCGATCGTCGGTCTCGCCGATCCGGATCACCGCCCACCGATCCTCCTCACCGACGCGCGCTCGGGCGATGGGGTGCCCGAGCTCGCGCAGGCGCTCGAGGAGCACTGGGCGGCGCTCCTCCGGGATGGTCGTCTCGAGGCCCGCCGCCGCGAGAACCTCGCGCGCGAGGTCTTCGCCGTCGCCTGCGCCCGGGCGCGAGCGCGCGTCGAGGAGGCGGTCGCCGACGACCCCGAGCTGCGGCGCCTGCTCGAAGCGGTGCAGCGGCGCGAGCTCGATCCCCTGAGCGCGGTGCGGGAGATCATGGAGCGTGTGTTCGGGGTCGCGGGAGATGGCGAGCCTCGCTGACGTCCGTCTCGCCCGGGAGCGGCTCGAGGGGATCTCCCGCGTCACCCCGCTCTACCCGACGGAGACGTTCTCGCGGCTCTGCGGGCGATCCGTGCTCCTGAAGGCGGAGAACCTCCAGCGGACGGGCTCGTTCAAGATCCGCGGCGCGTACAACACGATCGCGACGCTCGGCGAGGCTGAGCGGGCGGCGGGCGTCGTCGCCGCGAGCGCGGGCAACCACGGGCAAGCCGTCGCCTGGGCCGCCCGCGAGGCGGGAATTCCGGCGACGGTGTTCATGCCCCAGGACGCCCCGATGGCGAAGGTCGAGGCCACGCGCTCGTACGGGGGCCGGACCGAGCTCGTCGGCGAGGGCTTCGAGGAGGCGGTCGCCGCCGCGCGGGCGTACGTCGAGGAGACGGGGGCGACGCTCGTCCATGCGTTCGAGGACGAGCGCGTCATCGCCGGACAGGGCACGATCGGGCTCGAGCTCGCCGAGCAGGCGGCGGAGGCGGAGACGGTGCTCATTCCGGTAGGAGGGGGCGGGCTGGCGGCCGGTATCGCCCTCGTCCTCCGGGAGCTCCGCCCGAAGGCGCGGATCTACGGCGTCGTCTGCCAGCCGGGGCTGACGATCGCCGACGGGATCGCGGTGAAGCACCGCGGCGTGCTCGCGGGCGCGATCCTCGGGCGGACGCTCGAGGGGATGATCGAGGTCTCCGACGAGGAGATCTCGGAGGCGCTCACCCTCTGCCTCGAGCGGACGAAGCTCCTCGTCGAGGGTGCGGGCGCGGTCGGGCTGGCAGCGCTCCTCGCCGGGCGCGTGCCGGGCTCGGGGCCCGTCGCGGTCGTCCTCTCCGGCGGGAACATCGATGCGACGACCCTCATCTCCGTCGTCCGGCTCGGGCTCACCCGCGCCGGGCGCTTCCTCGCGGTGCGCATGCTCATCCCGGACCGCCCCGGCGAGCTTCGAGCCGTCCTCGACGTCGTCGCCTCGCATCGCGGGAACGTCGTGAGCGTCGACCATCGGCGAGAGGGGACGACGACGACCGCCCTCCAGACCGAGGTGGAGATCGTCGTCTCCACGCGCGACGAGGCCCACTGCCGAGAGCTCCTCGAGGCGCTGCGCTGCGCGGGCCACGAGGTGGAGCGGCTCGGGCCGCCGGCGCGTGGGGGCTGAGCCGCGCCTGCCCGGCTGCGCGCCCTCAGCGGAGGTCGTCGATCCCGCCGGGGAAGACGGCGCGCGCGTCGTAGCCACGCGCCGCGAGGAGGCTCGCCGCGATGACGGCTCGGGGGCCTGACTCGCAGAGGGTGACGATCGGCCGGTCTCGTGGGAGGTCGAGCTCCTCGGCGACGAGGGCTCGGTAGGGGATGGCCCGGCTCCTAGGGAACGGGTCGGCTGCGGCCTCGTCGGGCTCGCGGACGTCGACGAGCACGGCGCCGTCGGGAACGAGCTCGCCGAGCGCGGTCGGGGGGAGGAGCGCGAGCGTCTCCGAGCCGCCGTCGAGCACGTACCCGGGAAGGTCGAGGTACGCGACGGAGCGCAGCCCGCGCGCCGCCTCCTCGACCTCCCCCTCGTTCGAGGCGACGATGACGACCGGACGCTCGGGGTCGAGGACGAACGCCGCCTTCGTCGAGAAGCGCGATCCCGCTACGGGGACGCTGATCGCCCCCGGAAGGTGGCCACGCGCGAACTCCTCGACGGGCCGGACGTCGAGGACCTGGGCGGCCTCCGTGGGGACGTCGAGCCTCCGCGGAGGCGGCGTCGCGCCGACGAAGGGGCCGCGGTTGAGCTCGACGATCCGCTCCATGTTCGGCGGGCGCGGCGTCTCGAGGGCGGCCGTCGCTGCGATGAAGGCGGCGACCTCCGAGAAGGCGAGCGCAGGGTTGAAGCGACGCTCGAAGCCGATCGTCGTCGACGCCTTCGAGCTCATGGCCTTGCCGCAGAGCGAGCCGGCGACGTGCCCGGGGTAGACCTCGACGCCGTCTGGCAGCTCCATCAGCCTCTGCAAGGAGGAGAACAGGCCCTCGGCCCCCTCCCGCGCCTCGACGGCGAGGTCCGGTCGCGCGACGTCGCCGACGAAGAGCGAGTCCCCGGTGAGGACGAGCCACGGCTCGGCAGCCCGGGTACGGTCGGAGACGAGGAGGCACGTGTGCTCCGGCCTGTGCCCGGGCGTGTGGAGCGCCCGCAGGACGACGTCTCCGAGCACGATCTCCGTCCCATCCTCGAGCGGGTCGAAGGGGTAGGAGGGGTCGGCGAGCGGGTGGATGGAGACGGGGATCCCGTGCTCGAGAGCGAGCCGCCCGTGGCCCGAGAGGTGGTCGGCGTGCGTGTGCGTCTCGATCGTCCGGACGATGCGAACACCACGGCGCTCCGCCTCGGCGAGGTAGGGCTCGATCGCGAAGGCCGGATCGACGACGACCGCCTCGCCCGACCCCGGGTCGGCGACGAGGTACGACGCGCACCCGAGCGCGTCGTCGACGAGCTGCGCGAAGATCATCGCCCACGCGACGCTAGCACCGATCAGCGCGCGGCGCGCGCTCGCGTCCGCCGCACCCAGGCGACGACCGCGATCCCGGTGAGGACGAGGAGACCGAGGATCCCCACCGCGAGCGCCGTGCCGAGGTTCTGCGAGGTCTCCTCGGCGGGCGGGAGCACGACGAGCGGCACCTGCCAGCGGACGACCTCGTCTCCCGGGTAGCGCTGCTCGCTCGTGAGCGCGACCGCTCCCGGCGTGTCGGCCTCCAGCGAGACCCGGACGACGAGCTCCTCTCCCGGCAGGAGCCGACCTCCTTCCCAGGCAGCCGACGTCGCCGTCGCCTCGGCGACGCGCCAGTCTCCCACGGGCTCGGCGCGAACGAGACGCAGGCCCGCTGGCACGGTGACGAGGAACCCGGTCATCGGCTCGCGTCGCTCGTTCG
>JAVQXS010000047.1:0-8747 GCA_033578065.1 Thermoleophilia bacterium | reverse complement strand
GCCAGTTGACCGCCAGCACCACCACCGCCATCGGCACCAGCGCAGGCAGCGCCGCTGCTACGCCCAGCATCACCACCACCAGATACGCCCATAGCACGAAAAAGAGCGCGACCGCCGTCGCCCCCCGTGCTGACTCGGGGAGGGAGAAGGGGAGGTAGTGGACGCCCGAGGGCGTGAGCAGCCTGCCGCCCGCCGCCCGCGCGAGGAGGAGCGGCCGCAGGTAGCGCTCCGCCCCCTCGAGCGTGGGGCCCGTGGGCGCCGCGAGGAGCTCACGACCCCAGGCGTCGTGGCGCGCGCGGAGCGCGCGCTCCACTCGGAGCACGTATTGGCGGCTCGGCGGTGGCGCGCGGCCGCTCGTGGGGCGCGCCTCGCGCGCGGCGCTCGCCCGCGCCGCCGCCTCGCCGGCCCGCGCGGCCCCGCCGCCGCGGCGGGCGCCGCCGGCGCGCGCGACGAGGTGCGCGCCTCTCCGTGTCACGGCCTGCACGCGGAGCGCTCCCCTCGCCCGCCCTCCGATCAGACGCCTCCCACGACGCCGAGCACGACCGTCGCCACGGTGAAGTAGATGAGGAGCCCGACCGCGTCCATGATCGTCGCGATGAGGGGGCTCGAGGCGACTGCGGGGTCGAGCCCGACCTTCGTCAGGAGGAACGGGAGCGAGGCCCCCACGAGGTTCGCGACGAGGACGATCGCGACCATCGTCAGGCCGACGACGACCCCGACTGCGACTCCCCCTCGGACGACGCCGAGGAGGCCGCTCGCGGCCCCCATCGTCAGGCCGAGGACGAGCCCGACCGTGAGCTCCTTGGCGAGCGCTTGCGACCACTGCCGGAGCCGGAGGTCGCCGGTCGCGAGCGCGCGCACGACGAGCGTGGCCGACTGCGCCCCCGTGTTGCCGCCGGCTCCGATGAGGAGCGGGATGAAGAAGGCGAGCGCGATCGTCCGCTCGAGCGTGCCCTCGAAGAGGGCGATGACTCCGGAGGAGAGGAGGGCGACGAGGACGAGGGCGACGAGCCAGACGATCCGCTTCCGGTAGAGCCGGCCGACAGACGCGTCGCGGTAGGCAACCGCGAGCGGCTCGATCGCCGCTCCCAGGTAGATGTCCTCCGTCGCCTCCGCCTCGGCGACGTCGAGGAGGTCGTCGATGGTGACGATCCCGAGCAGCACCCCGTCGGGGTCGACGACCGGGAGCGCCGTGCGGTCGTAGCGGGCGATGAGCTCGACCGCCCGCTCGCGGTCCTCGGTCGCGACGACGCTGACGTAGGACTCGTCCATGACGGTCGCGACGGTCGCGTCCGGGTCGGCGAGGACGAGCTCGGCGAGCGGGACGGCGTCGAGCAGCCGCCAGCGGTCGTCCGTGACGTAGATCTCGTCGATCGTCTCGCTCTCGCGGCCGCGCTCGCGGATGTGGGCGAGCGCCTGCGCGACCGTCCAGTGCTGCTTCACCGCGACGTAGTCGGGCGTCATGAGGCGGCCGACGCTCTCCTCGGGGTAGCCGAGGAGGGTGCGCGCCTCCTCGAGCTCCTCGGGCGGAAGGAGGTTGAGGAGCTTCTGGACGACGAGCCCGGGGAGCTCCTCGAGGAGGTGCGTCCGGTCGTCCGGCGCGAGCTCGGCGAGGAGGCGGCGCGTCTCGTCGTCCGTGAGCTCGGCTGCGAGCGCAGTCGCGCTCTCCGCGTCGAGCTCGGCGAAGACGTCGGCCGCGAGCGCGCGGGGGAGCGTGCGGAAGACGAGGGCGCGCTCCGGCGCGTCGAGCTCCCGGAGGAGATCGGCGAGGTCCGGGGGCTCGAGCTCCCCGATCGCCGCTCGGAGAGCACGGAGGTCTCGGCGCTCGAGGAGCACGCGCACGTCCTCCTGGAGATCGACCCTTAGGCCCTCCACACCACCTCCGGCTCGACGCTTCGACGGGGTGCCCGTCCGCGGGCTTCGGGCAGCATAGTGGGGTGCGCGGGCCCGTCATCTGTGGAGTCGACGGGAGCGAGCTTGCGGCCCGCGCGGTCGCCGTCGGGCTCGATCTCGCCTCGACGTTCCGCTCGGACCTCGTCCTCGTGCACGTCGTCTCGGACGAGGGCGAGCGCCGGGAGGGCGAGCTCCTGCTCGCGGATGCCGCCGTCTCGGCTCAGCTCGGGACGAGCGCGGAGCGGGTCGTGCGGGTAGGCGACCCTGCCGTCGAGCTCGCGCGGCTCGCGGGCGAGCGGGCGGCGGCGCTCCTCGTCGTCGGCACGCGCGGGCGGGGGCCGCTCGCGAGCGCCGTCCTCGGGAGCGTGACGCTCGGGCTCGTCGAGCACGCGCCCTGCCCGGTCGTCGTCGTCCCGCCCAGGTAGCGCCCTCGCCGCTCAGCCGGTGTTGCGCAGGGCGGCGGCGATGCCCGCGATCGAGCGCACGAGCGGCAGGCGGGCCGCCTCGCGCTCCTCCTCCGCGAGCTCCGGGTCGCGGTAGCGGCGGAGGAGCTCGACCTGGATCGCGTTCATCGGGTCGACGTACGGGTTACGGAGCCGGATCGAGCGCTGGATGACGGGGTGGCGGTCGAGGAGCTCCCGCGCCTCGACGATCTCGAGGACCGAGGCGACGGCGCGCTCGTGCTCGGCCGCGATCGTCCGCCAGATGCGGTCGCGCGCGGAGCCGGGCTCGACGAGGTCGAGGTACGTCTCGGCGATATCGAGGCTCGACTTCGCGAGCGTCATCTCGAGGTTCTCGACGAGGGAGCGGAAGAACGCCCAGCCGCGGTAGAGACGCCGGAGCTCGTGCCGATCCGCGTCCTCGAACGCCGTTCCGCACCCGTACCAGGCGGGCAGGAGGCAGCGGTTCTGCGTCCAGGCGAAGACCCACGGGATCGCTCGCAGGGAGGTGAGGTAGTCCTTGCCCTCGGGCCGGCGCGCGGGGCGGGAGCCGATCGCGAGGAGCGCGAGCTCGTCGACGGGCGTGAAGCTGCGGAAGAAGGGGACGAGGTCGGCGTCCTCCCACACGAGCGCCCGGTAGGCGCGGTGCGCGCGCTCGGAGAGCGCGGAGAGGAGCTCCTCGGCCCCTGTCGGGGGCCGTGCTCCGGCGACGTCGGGGAAGGCGGAGAGGAGGGTGGCCGAGAGGGCGGCCTCGAGGTTCCGGTACGCGAGCCCTGGGAGCCCGTACTTGAAGGAGATCGTCTCCCCCTGCTCGGTGAGCTTGAGGCGGCCGGGCGGGTGGCCGGGCGGCTGCGCGAGGATCGCCGCGTGCGTCGGCCCTCCGCCGCGGCCGGCGCTCCCTCCGCGTCCGTGGAAGATCGTCAGCTCGAGCCCGCGGCGCGCGGCGAGCTCGGCGAGGGCGCGCTGGGCGCGGAAGATCTCCCACTGCGCTGTGAGGTAGCCGCCGTCCTTGCCGGAGTCGGAGTAGCCGACCATCACCTCGAGACGCGAGCTCCGCCGGGCGACGAGCGAAGAGAAGCCGGCGTCGTCAAGGAGCGCCTCGACCGTCGTCGCGGCCTCCCGCAGGCTCGCGATGGTCTCGAAGAGCGGGACGAGAGCGACGTCCGCGCCGGCCTCGCTGACGAGCTCGAGCGCGGCGAGGACGTCCCCGGGGCCGCTCGTCCCCGAGACGATGAGCGTGTCGAGCGCGTCCGGGCCGTGGCGGCGCTGGACGTCGGCGAGGGCAGCGGCGACGCGGGAGAGCCGCTCCGATCCCGCGCGGAGCTCCGCCGCGTGGACCCGGACGTCGAGCTTCGCGAGGTGGAACCCGAAGAGCTCGACGCGCCGGCGCAGCGCCGCCAGCCGGCCGTCGGCGACGCGGCTCGCGCCCCCTTGCCGGAGGCTCCGGTCGAGGATGTCGAGGTCGGCGAGGAGGTCGGACGCCCTCGGGTACCCTGGCCCGTCCCTCCCGAGCTCGTTGCGGAGGCGGCGCCAGACGAACGCGAGCTTGCGCCGGTACGGCTCGTCGCGGTCGCGCTCGCCGAGCTCCGCGGCGTGCTCGGGGAGCTCGCGCTCGTCGCGCTCGAGCGAGGCGTGGAGCTCCTCCGAGGCGAGCGCGAGCCGGCTCGAGATCCCGAGCGCGCGGGCGAGCTCGCGCGCCTCGGAGGCGTAGAGCTCGAGCGCGAGCGCACGAGCCTGCTCGAGGGCGTCATGGATCGTCTCCGGCCCAGCGGCGGGATTGCCATCGAGATCGCCACCGATCCAGCTCCCGAAGCGGAAAGGGGGAGGCGTGCCCGGCAGGAGGCGGCGGTAGTCGGCGAGGAGGAGCTCCGCGGCGCGGACGAGGCTCTGCTCGAAGAACCAGAGCCCGTGCCGGATCTCGTCGGCGACGCGTGGCCTCTGCGAGCGCACGTCGTCTGTCAGCCAGAGGAGGGTGGTCTCCTCAGCGAGCGCGTCCTCCACCCGTCGGCGGCGGGCGGGGGTGAGACGGGGGTCGTCGAGCTGCGCGAGGAGGCGCGCGAGGCGGAGGTGCGCGGCGAGGACGGTCCGACGCGTCGCCTCGGTCGGATGGGCGGTGAGCACGAGCTCGAGCGAGATCCCCGCCGCCGCGCGAAGGAGGGCATCCCGCGCGATCCCCGCCTCCTCGAGCCGCGCGAGGGCCTCGGCGAGCGACTCCCGGGGCACGCGCTGCTCGTGCTCGTACTCTCGGCGCCGCCGCAGCCGGTGGTGCTGCTCGGCGAGGTTGACGAGCTGGAAGTAGACCGCGAAGGCGCGGAGGACGCGGCCTTGCTGGGCAGGTTCGAGCGCTGCGACCGCGCGCCGGAGCTCCCGGCGGAGGACGGGGTCTCCCGTCGCGCGCGCGTCCCGCGCGAGGAGGCGGATCCGCTCCTCGTCCGCGAGCAGCGCCTCTCCGCCCTGCTCGACGAGGACGCGGCCGAGCGTCTCGCCGAGGAGGCGGACGTCTCGCCGCAACGCGGCGTCGCCTCTCTCGCTACCTTTGACCTCCATGGCGAAGACGCTGTTCGATCGGATCTGGGAGCGGCACGTCGTCCGCGAGGAGCCCGGCGAGCCCGCGCTCCTCTACGTCGACCTCCACCTCATCCACGAGGTCACCTCGCCGCAGGCCTTCGACGGCCTCCGCCTCGCCGGCCGCAGGGTGCGGCGCCCCGACCTCTCGCTCGCCACGATGGATCACAACGTACCGACCGACGACGGCCCCGTCACCGATCCCCTCGCGCGGGCGCAGCTCGAGGCGCTGCGCCGAAACTGCGAGGAGTTCGGGATCCCCCTCTACGCGACGGGCAGCGGTCGCGAGGGCATCGTCCACGTCATCGGCCCCGAGCTCGGGCTCACCCAGCCGGGGATGACGATCGTCTGCGGCGACAGCCACACCTCGACGCACGGCGCCTTCGGCGCCCTCGCCTTCGGAATCGGCACCTCCGAGGTCGAGCACGTCCTCGCGACGCAGTGCCTGCCGCGCCCGCGGCCGAAGACGATGCGCATCCGCTACCGCGGCGAGCTCCCCTTCGGGGTCACCCCGAAGGACGTCATCCTCGGCACGATCGGCCGCATCGGCGTCGGGGGCGGGACGGGCTACGTCGTCGAGTACGCGGGAGAGCCCATCGAGCGGATGTCGATGGAGGGGCGGATGACGATCTGCAACATGTCCATCGAGGCGGGCGCCCGCGCGGGCATGGTCGCTCCCGACGACACGACCTTCGCCTACCTCGAGGGACGGCCGGCGGCGCCGAAGGGCGCGGCCTGGGAGCGCGCGCTCGACGCCTGGCGCGAGCTCCGCACGGACGCCGACGCTGTCTTCGATCGCGAGGTCGAGATCGACGTCGCCGAGCTCGAGCCGCAGGTGACCTGGGGGACGACGCCGGGGATGGTCGCTCCCATCAGCGGCCGCGTCCCCGACCCGGCCGCGTGCGAGGATCCCGACGAGCGCGCTGCGTGGGAGCGCGCACTCGCCTACATGGCGCTCGAGCCCGGAACGCCCCTCCAGGAGATCCGGATCGACCGCGTCTTCCTCGGCTCCTGCACGAACGCGCGCCTCGAGGACCTCCGCCTCGCGGCCTCTGTCGTCGCCGGCAAGAAGGTGCACCCGAACGTGCGCGCGATGGTCGTGCCGGGCTCGGCGACCGTGAAGCGGCAGGCGGAGGAGGAGGGCCTCGACCGCATCTTCCAGGAGGCCGGCTTCGAGTGGCGTCGCGCCGGCTGCTCGATGTGTCTCGGGATGAACCCCGACATCCTCGCCCCCGGCGAGCGCTGCGCCTCGACCTCGAATCGCAACTTCGAGGGGCGCCAGGGCAAGGGCGGGCGCACGCACCTCGTGAGCCCGGCGATGGCCGCCGCGGCCGCGATCGCCGGGCGCTTCGTCGACGTCCGCGAGTGGGAGCGGGCGGAGCTGTGAGGCCCTTCCGCTCCGTCACCTCCCGCGCCGCCGTGCTCGATCGCTCGGACGTCGACACCGATCAGATCGTCCCCAAGCAGTTCCTGAAGCGGATCGAACGGACAGGCTTCGGGGCGTTCCTCTTCTACGACTGGCGTCAGGACCCCGACTTCGAGCTCAACCGCCCGGAGGCGCAGGGCGCGAGGATCCTCCTCACGGGCCCGAACTTCGGCTGCGGCTCCTCGCGCGAGCACGCCGCCTGGGCGCTCCAGGACTACGGCTTCGAGGCGATCGTCGCCCCCTCGTACGGGGACATCTTCTTCACGAACGCCGTCCAGATCGGGCTCGTCCCGGTCACCGTCGAGCACGCGGAGGTGAAGGAGCTCATGCGGGTCGCCTCGGGTGGCGCCGAGCTCACCGTCGATCTCGAGGCCCAGGAGATCACCGGGCCGGGCGTCTCGGTCCGCTTCGCGATGGATCCCTTCGTGCGCGAGAGCCTCCTCCACGGCATCGATCCCATCGGGCGGACGCTCCAGCACGAGGCCGACATCGCCGCCTTCGAGGCGCGCTCGCCGTCACCGATCGCGACGACGGCGCTGTAGGAGGCCCGGGCGGGCTCAGGATCCGCGCCCGTCTCCGCGCGCGACCTCGCGCTTCGTGAGGTCGAGGAGGCCGGCGACGAGCTCCCGCAGGCCCTCGTCGGAGAGCGGGCCCTCGTTCGCCGCCGCGAGCTCCTCGAGGAGCTCCCGCTCGCGCTCGGGGTCGACGAACGGGAGGCCCTTCTCCGCCTTGTACCGGCGCAGGCGCGCGACGAGCGCGATCCGCGCGTTGACGGTCTCGACGAGCGTCCGGTCGAGCGCGGAGATCTCGGCCCGGAGCTCCCGGATCACGGGGTCCGAGGAGAGCTCGCTCACGGGCGCTCCTCCGCGGGGTAGGAGCCGAAGATGCGGAGCTCGCGCGTCCGGGAGCGCAGCTCGGCGAGAGACTCGTGGACGACGGGGTCGAGCGGATGGCCGGTGAGGACGGCGTCGAAGCGGTAGCGCCAGGGGGTCTGGGGGATCGGGCGAGAGACGAGCTGGACGAGGTCGATCTCGTGGCGCGCGAACGCCTCGAGCGCGCGGTGGAGGGCGCCCGGCCGGTGGTCGGTGACGAAGGAGAAGGCGGTGCGCCAGGTGGAGCCGTTGCGGTCGAGCCGCATGTGGGTGGCGACCGCCACGAAGCGGGTGTAGGCCTCCGGGTGGTCGCCGACGTCGTGTGCGAGCACGGTCAGGCCGTGGAGGGCAGCGGCCCGCTCGCTCGCGATCGCCGCCTCCGTGGGATCGCCACGGGCGGCGATCTGGGCCGCCGCGTCCGCGGTCGTCGGCGCCGCGATCGCCGTCGCCCACGGCATGCGCGCGAGGAGCTGCCGGCACTGATCGAGCGCGACGGGGTGGGAGCGGACGACCGTGATCCGCTCGAGCGGCACGGGCTCGAGGCCGACGAGGCAGTGGCGGATCGGAAGGGCCGTCTCGCCGACGATCGCGAGGGGCAGCGAGTAGAGGAGGTCGTGGGTCTCCGCCACCGGGCCCGCGAGGGAGCTCTCGATCGGGAGGACGCCGAAATCCACCTCGTTGGCCGCAGTCGCCTGCGCGACGGCGTCGAAGCTCGGCAGGGGGATGAGCTGCGCTCCGTCGGGGAAGAGGCGGTCGCAGGCGGCGGCGCTGTGGGCGCCATCTCGCCCCGGGTAGGCGACGGCGGGAGATGGGGACTCGGATACGGGAAGGCGATCGGTCATCAGAGCTTCGGGTCGGTGAGGACGCCCGCCTGGATCGAGCTAGCCGGCGCCGGCGGGGAGCGGAGCGCCGACTAGCGCGCGAACGAGCGCGCGCCGAAGGAGAGGAAGACGATCCCGATGAGGCCGGCGCGCGGCATGCCGAAGAGCGTACGGATCGAGAGACGACGCGTCAACTCTCGAGCGCCCGGAGGACGGCATCCGCGAGCTCGACGGTCGTGGCGCTCCCGCCGAGATCCGGCGTTGGGGCCTCGCGGAGCGCGACCGCGACTGCTCCCTCGAGCCGGCGCGCGGCCTCCGGCCGCCCGAGGCCGTGCTCGAGGCAGAGCGCGGTCGAGAGGAGCATCGCGGTCGGGTTCGCGATGCCCTGCCCAGCAATATCCGGAGCGGAGCCGTGCACCGGCTCGAAGAGCCCCGGACCGCGGTCGCCGAGGCTCGCCGATGGTGCGAGCCCGAGCCCTCCGGTCATCGCTGCCGCGAGGTCGGAGAGGATGTCGCCGAACATGTTCTCGGTGACGAGGACGTCGAACTGCTCGGGGCGCGAAGCGAGCTGCATGGCGGCGTTGTCGACGAGCATGTCCTCGAGCGTGACCTCGGGGTAGTCGGCGGCGACCTCGTGGACGACCCGCCGCCAGAGGCGCGAGGTCTCGAGGACGTTCGCCTTGTCGACCGAGGTGAGCCTGCCGCGGCGGGCGCGGGCGAGCTCGAAGGC
>JAVQXS010000046.1:0-8826 GCA_033578065.1 Thermoleophilia bacterium | reverse complement strand
GCGCTTGCGGTGCCGCTCGTCGTGCGCGAGGAGCTCGCGCTCGCGATCCCCGAGCTCGGAGCCCAAGCCGGATCGGGCGTCGCCGCTGGCGTCGCCGGGGGCCTGCTCGCGAAGCTCGTGTCGGCGCCGGCAACGGCGAAGGTCGCGACTGCGGCGGCAGCCGTGTCGACCATCGGAGCCGTCGGCGTCGTCGAGCGGCAGCCCTCGTCTGCCCTCTCTCGCACCGAGGAGCGTCTCGTCGCTGCGGCGCGGCCCCAGGGATCGCCGAGCATGCCGCCCCCACCGATCGTTCACCGCTCCCCGGGGACGAGGGCTCTGAGCGCTGCGCCTGCGGGACTCGCGGTTCCGGCGGGAGCTCTCCGACGAGGCGACAGCCGTGACGCAGGCGAGAGCGGACGGGGAGCCAACCGGTGGACGAGGATGTCCTCGTCCGTCGAGGGCGCGACCAGCTCGGGCGCGAGGGATCGTGGAGGTCGAGGCGGAGGTGGAGAGGGCCCTGCTGAGCATGTCGAGGGAGACGTGGGCGACGTCGAGGACCCGAGCGGGTCGGGATCGGGGAGGCGGGGGGACGACTCCTCGGGCCGCGAGGCCTCGGAGCCGGACGACGACGAGGCGCGCGAGGGCATGTCGGCGAGGTCGTCCGGAAGGTCCGGCTCTTCCGGCTCCGGATCGGGCGGACGAGGTCGGGGACACGAGGAGGAGTCCGAGATCGGGCGAGGAGAGGATCTCGAGGATGAGGAGACCGAGGACGAGGAGGAGCTTCGGGGGGGCGACTCCTCAGGACACTCCGGTTCAGGATCCTCCGGATCCTCTGGCTCGAGCTCCTCCGGGTCCTCCGGCTCGGGCTCCGACGACTAGCGCCGCTGCGCGAGACGAGCCGGCGACGAGCCGGGCCTGCGTCCAAGAGCGTCGACTCTCCGCTCGGGCGCTCGGCGGCCTGGCACTCTTCTGCGTCGTGAACGGGGTGCAGGACTCCGCGGCGAGCAGGCGGGAGCGGTCGAGTGCCTGATCCCGTCTCGCGCCTCTCCGGCGCGCTCTCCGAGATCGTCGGCGTCCCCGTGACCCTCGAGCGGCCGTCCGACCCCGATCACGGCGACTATGCGACGAACGTCGCCCTGCGGCTCGCGGGCGTCGAGAAGCGGCCTCCGCGCCCGATTGGGGAGCGGATCGCCGCGGAGGCGGTCGCGCAGGGTCTCGTCGAGCGCGCTGAGGTCGCCGGCCCGGGGTTCGTCAACCTCTGCGTCGCGGACGCCTGGCTCGTGCAGGCGGTGCAGGAGATCGTCGAGGCCGGGATGGGGTTCGGCGGGGGGTCGGCGGCGAGCCCCGAGCGCATCCAGGTGGAGATGGTGTCCGCGAATCCGACAGGTCCGCTCACCGTCGCGAGCGCTCGCAACGGCGCCTACGGCGACGCGGTCGCGCGGCTCCTCGAGTTCGCGGGCCACGAGGTCGAGCGCGAGTACTACTACAACGACGCGGGCGCGCAGATCGAGCGCTTCCGCGCCTCCGTCGAGGCCCGCCGGCGGGGCGAGGAGCCACCCGACGATGGGTACGCAGGCGCGTACATCGACGAGCTCGCCGCCGCTCCAGGCGATCCCCTGGACGCGATGCTCGAGCGGATCGAGGCGTCCCTCGAGCGGTTCCGCATCCGCTTCGACAGCTGGGCACGCCAGAGCGAGGTCGAGTCGGAGATCCCGGACGCGATCGCGCTCCTCGACACGTACGAGGCCGACGGCGCGGTGTGGGCGCGGACGAGCGCGCACGGCGACGAGAAGGACCGCGTGCTCATCCGCTCAGACGGGACGCCAACGTACTTCGCGGCGGACGCCGCCTACATCCGGCGGAAGCTCGCGAAGGGCTTCGACCGGCTCGTGTACGTGCTCGGCGCCGACCACCACGGGTACGTCGCGCGCCTCCAGGCCCTCGCGGAGATGCTCGGTCATCCGCGCGAGCGCGTGGAGGTCCTCGTCTACCAGCTCGTCCACCTCGTCGAAGGGGGCAAGGCGAGACGGATGTCGAAGCGCCGGGGAGACGTCGTCTTCCTCGACGAGCTCCTCGATGCGATCGGCGTCGACGCCGCGCGCTGGTTCCTCGTCTCGCGCGGCCACGACCAGACGATCGAGATCGACGTCGACCTCGCGAAGGAGCGGACGAACGCGAACCCGGTCTACTACGTCCAGTACGCGCACGCCCGGATCGCCGGGATCCTGCGCAACGCCCGAGACCGCGTCCCGAGCGTCGCGGCGCACCGCTCGGGACCTCACCCCTTCTCCGTCGCGCTCGCGCTCGAGGAGCGCGAGCTCGTCAAGCGGCTCCTCGAGCTCCCCGGCGTCGTCGCCGAGGCGACCGAGCGCCGAGCTCCCCACGCGCTCCCGACGTACGCGATCCGGGTCGCGGACGACTTCCACCGCTTCTACCACCACCACCGCGTCCTCGGCTCCGAGCAGGAGCCGCTCCGGCTCGCGCTCTGCGCGGCCTCCCAGGCGGTCATCGCGCGCTGCCTCGACCTCATCGGCGTCGAGGCTCCGGAGCGAATGTGACGGTCGACCGGGAGGGCGCGGGGGCGTGACCGACGAGGTCGGGAGGCCCCGGCCGCGTTAGCATTGGGGTGTGGCGGACGTGGATCGGTCAGCCCCGGACCGCAACCTCGCGCTCGAGCTCGTCCGGGTGACGGAGGCTGCCGCGACCTTCGCGGCGCGCTGGATCGGGCGCGGCGACAAGGTCGCCGCCGACCAGGCGGCCGTGGACGCGATGCGCCTCCTCCTCGACACCGTCTCCATGCGAGGTGTCGTCGTCATCGGCGAGGGGGAGAAGGACGAGGCGCCGATGCTCTACAACGGCGAGGAGGTGGGTGACGGGACGGGGCCGGAGGTCGACGTCGCCGTCGACCCCCTCGAGGGGACGCGGCTGACCGCTCTCGGCATGCCGGGAGCGATCTCGGTCATCGCCGTTTCGGAGCGGGGGACGATGTTCTTCCCGGGCGCCGCGCTCTACATGGACAAGATCGCGGTCGGCCCGGAAGCCGCAGAGGCAATCGACATCGAGGCGTCGCCGACGGAGAACCTCGAGCGGGTCGCCGAGGCGAAGCGAGTCGACGTCAACGACCTCACCGTCGTCGTCCTCGAGCGGGACCGCCACAACGCCCTCATCGCGGAGCTCCGCGAGGCCGGTGCGCGCGTCAACCTCATTCGCGACGGCGACGTCGCGCCCTCGATCGCGGCTGCGCAGGCGGGGACGGGGGTCGACCTCCTCATGGGCATCGGAGGAACGCCGGAGGGCGTCATCTCCGCCGCCGCGATCAAGTGCCTCGGCGGGGCGATGCAGGCGAAGCTCTGGCCGCGGGACGCGGACGAGCGACGCCGGCTCGAGGAGGCGGGCTACGACGTCGACGCCGTCCTCACCCACGACGACCTCGTGCGCGGCGAGGACGTGTTCGTCGCGGCGACGGGCGTCACGGGCGGGCCCCTCCTGCGCGGCGTGCGCGTCGTCGGCGACCGGGTGGAGACCGAGTCGATCGTCATGCGATCCCGGTCGGGCACCGTCCGCCGTATCGTCGCCTCGCACCCCCTGACGAAGATCCAGAGCTTGATGAAAGGAGCACGCTGATGTCGTCCACGGAGCTTCACGAGACCGCGCGCGCGATCGTCGCCGACCACAAGGGGATCCTCGCGGCGGACGAGAGCACGGGCACGATGACGAAGCGACTCGCATCGATCGGGGTCGAGTCGACCCCCGAGAACCGGCGCTCCTTCCGCGGCCTCCTCTTCTCCGCGCCGGGGATGGAGGAGTACATCGGCGGCGTGATCCTCTACGACGAGACGATCCGCCAGGCGGCCGACGACGGGACGCCCTTCCCGGAGCTCCTCGCCTCGAAAGGGGTGATCCCGGGCATCAAGGTGGACACCGGCGCGCATGACCTCGCCGGCTTCCCGGGGGAGAAGGTGACGGAGGGGCTCGACGGCCTGCGCGGCCGGCTCGAGGAGTACCGGGGCCTCGGGGCCCGGTTCGCGAAGTGGCGAGCGGTCATCGCCATCGGCGACGGGATCCCGACGGGGACGTGCATCCGCGCGAACGCCCACGCGCTCGCCCGCTACGCCGCCCTCTGCCAGGAGCAAGGGCTCGTCCCGATCGTCGAGCCCGAGGTCCTCATGGACGGCGACAACACGATCGAGCGCTGCTACGAGGTGACCGCGCAGACGCTGCACGCGGTCTACGACCTCCTCTTCTGCTACGACGTCGACCTCCGAGGGACGCTCCTCAAGCCGAACATGGTGATCTCCGGCAAGGGCTGCCCCGAGCAGGCCACGGCAGCGGAGATCGCGGAGCAGACGATCCGCTGCTTCCTCGACCACGTCCCCGCCTCCGTGCCCGGGATCGTCTTCCTCTCGGGCGGCCAGTCCGAGATTCAGGCGACCGAGAACCTCAACGCGATCAACCGCGTCGGCGGGCCATGGACGCTCTCCTTCTCGTACGGACGGGCGCTCCAAGCGTCCGCGCTCAAGGCCTGGGCGGGCGATCCGGCGAACGCCGAGGCGGCCCAGGCGGCGTTCGTCCACCGGGCGCGGATGAACTCGCTCGCTGCGGCCGGCGCCTGGAGCGCGGAGCTCGAGCAGCCGGTTGCCGCCTGAGCTCCCGGACGCGGCGGCGGCTCCGGTCGCCGCCAGTGCGGCGGACCCTCTCGAGGAGCACCTCCTCGCCGCGCTCGAGGCGCTCGAGCCCCCGAGCGAGCCGCTCCCGGAGGCCCCGGCCGAGGCGGAGGCCCTGTGGCAGGCGCAGGTCGGAAGCCGGCACGCGGACTACGCTGCCCGTTGGCTTGCAGAGCGCGGGAGGAGCTTCTACTCGATCGGCTCCGCAGGCCACGAGGCAAACGCCGTGCTCGCGCTCGCGACCCGGCTCGACGACCCGGCGCTCCTCCACTACCGCTCGGGCGCCTTCTACCTCGCGCGTGCAGCGCGCGCCGGGATCGACGGTGTCCGTGACATCCTCCTCGGCGTCGTCGCCGCCGCGGACGAGCCGATCGCGGGCGGGCGGCACAAGGTCTTCGGACGCGCCGAGCTCGCGATCATCCCCATGACCTCGACCATCGCCTCCCACCTGCCGCGGGCGGTGGGGATGGCCTTCGCGATCGAGCGCGCCGCCCGTCTCGGGCTCCCCTGCCCGTGGCCGCGCGACGCCATCGTCCTCTGCTCCTTCGGCGACGCCTCCCTCAACCACGCAACCGCGCAAGCCGCGCTCAACACCGCCTCGCACGTCGTCTACCAAGGGCTCCCGCTTCCCCTCCTCCTCGTGTGCGAGGACAACGGGCTCGGGATCAGCGTGCCGACCCCGGAGGGCTGGGTCGAGGCCACCCTCCGCGCGCGTCCGCAGCTCCGCTACGAGCAGGCGGAGGGGAGCGACCCAGCGGAAGCTCTCGCAGTGGCGCGGGAGCTCGTCACCTGGGTGCGCGGAGAGCGGCGTCCAGCCGTCCTCCACCTCCGCGTCGTCCGCTACCTCAGCCACGCCGGGGCGGACGCCGAGATCGCCTACCGCACGCCGCAGGCGATCCGCGCCGATTACGCGCGCGATCCCCTCCTCGGGACGGCGCGCTGGCTCGTCGCCTGCCGACAGCGCACGGGGAGATCGCTCGCGGAGGAGTACCTCGCGACCCGAGAGCGGGTGCGAGCGCAGGCGCTCGAGGTGGCCACGTGCCCGCCGCTCGAGAGCGCCGAGCGGGTGATGGCGCCGCTCGCCCCGCGGAGGCCGGATGCCGTCGCGCGCGAGGCTGCGCGCGTGCGGGCGACGGGGACGGAGCCCCTCACGCTCGCCCAGGCGCTGAACGCGGCCCTCGCTGCGGCACTGGAGGCCGTTCCCGAGACCCTCGTCTTCGGGGAGGACGTCGCCGTCAAGGGCGGCGTCTACGGCGTCACGCGTGGGCTCCTTGGGCGCTTCGGCGCGGCGCGCGTCTTCGACACCCTCCTCGACGAGACGTCGATCCTCGGCCTTGCGCTCGGGGCCGCGGTGAGCGGCCTCCTCCCGATCCCTGAGATCCAGTACCTCGCCTACCTCCACAACGCGGAGGATCAGCTCCGCGGGGAGGCGGCGACGCTCCAGTTCTTCTCGCAGGGGGCCTACCGGAACGGGATCGTCGTGCGCATCGCGGGCTACGGCTACCAGCGCGGCTTCGGCGGCCACTTCCACAACGACAACGCGGTCGGCGTGCTGCGCGACGTTCCGGGCCTCGTCATCGCCTCTCCGGCGCGGCCCGACGATGCAGCCGCGATGCTCGCGACGTGCGTGGCAGCCGCACGGGTGGACGGGAGCGTCTGCGTCTTCCTCGAGCCGATCGCGCTCTACCACGTGCGCGACCTCCTCGAAGCAGGCGACGAGGGCTGGGTCGCGCCGCTCAGCGACCGCCACGTCCCGCTCGGCTCCGCCCGCACGTACCTCGACGGCCGCGACCTCACGGTCGTGACCTGGGCGAACGGGCTCCACCTCTCGCTCCGCGCGGCTCGCCGCTTGGCTGCGCGCGGCATCCACGCCCGCATCGTCGATCTCCGCTGGCTCGCACCCCTGCCCGTCGCTGACGTGCTGCGCGAGGCGAGCGCGACGGGACGCGTCCTCGTCGTCGACGAGACCCGGCGCACGGGAGGCGTCTCGGAGGGCGTGCTCGCCGCGCTCGTCGACGCAGGCTTCGAGGGTCAGATGTCGAGGGTCGCGAGCGAGGACTCGTTCATCCCCCTCGGCGACGCCGCCCGGCTCGTCCTCGTCTCCGAGGAGGAGATCGAGGAGGCGGCGCTCCGGCTCGTCGGCTGAGCCGTCAGGTGCGACGCGGCGTCGTCGCTCCGGCATGAGGTCAGACCCTCGGCCACGACACGCGTCGCAGGCGCCTCGCCGCGCGACCGCGAGCGCGGCGACGCGGGCCAGGTGTCACCTCGCCCGCCGGCGAAGCTCCTCCTCGACCGCGGCAGGGTCGAGGCCGCGCGCCGCGAGGAGGACGTACGTGTGGAACCAGAGGTCGGCGACCTCGGAGACGAGGCGCTCGTCGCTCTCGCCCTGGCCGGCGAGAGCAACCTCGAGCCCCTCCTCGCCGACCTTGCGCGCAGCTGCGGCGGGGCCGGCCTCGACGAGTCGGGCGACGTACGAGCCCTCCGGGCGCGCGCGCGCCCGCTCGGCGACGCGGCGCCAGAGCCAGGGCGCGAAGCACGAGATCGAGCCCGTGTGGCACGCCGGCCCGGCGGGCGTGACGCGGAGGAGGATCGCGTCGCCGTCGCAGTCCTCCCGCAGCTCCTCCACCGCAAGCGTGTTCCCCGAGGTCTCGCCCTTCCGCCAGAGCCGCTGGCGGGAGCGGCTGAAGAAGTGGGCCTGCCCGGTCTCCCGCGTGCGGCGGAGCGCCTCCTCGTCCATCCACGCGAGCATGAGGACGCGACCGGAGGCGGCGTCCTGCACGATCGCAGCTCGCAGCTTCTCCTGCTCAGGCATCGCGGAGCGGCACCCCGAGGTCTCGCAGCTCGGACCGGAGCGTCCGCAGGCGCTCGGGGTCCTCGTGGACGATCGAGGCGAGGAGCGCGGCCTGCGCGACCTCGAGCGCCTCGGCGATATGCCCCGCCTCGCCCGCGCCTCCAGAGGCGATGACGGGGATCGTCACCGCCTCGGCGACCGCGCGCGTGAGCGGGAGGTCGTAGCCCTCGCGTGTCCCGTCGGCGTCGATCGAGGTGAGGAGGATCTCCCCGGCGCCGCGCTCCTGCGCCTCGCGCGCCCAGGAGACGGCGTCGCGACCCGTTGGCTGCGTCCCGGCTCGGGCGTAGACCTCTCCCCGAGAGGCGTCGATGGCGACGACGACGGCCTGGGAGCCGAGGAGCGAGGCGAGCTCCCCGATGAGCGCCGGCCGCTCGAGCGCCGCGGTGTTCACGGCCACCTTGTCGGCGCCGGCCTGGAGGAGCGCCTCCGCGTCGGCGCAGGAGCGGACGCCGCCCCCGACCGTGAACGGGATGGCGAGGGCCTCGGCGACCCGGGCGACGAGCTCGGCGAGGAGCGGGCGCTCCTCGACGGTGGCGGCGACGTCGAGGTAGACGAGCTCGTCAGCTCCCGCCTCCGAGTAGCGAGCGCCGAGCGCGACGGGGTCGCCGACGTCGCGGAGCCCCTGGAAGCGCACGCCCTTGACGACGCGCCCGCCCGCGACGTCGAGGCAGGGGATCAGGCGCGGGAGAGGCATCGCTCGAGGAAGCGGGCCCCGGCCTGGCCGCTCTTCTCGGGGTGGAACTGGACGCCGAGGAAGCTCCCTCGCTCGGCGATGGCGACGATCCCTTCGGAGCGCGCGGTCGCCGCCTCCGTCTCCGCCGCGTACGAGTGGGCGAAGTAGTACGCCGCTCCGCCGGGCTCGACCGGCGCCCAGCCGATGCGCGGGATGCGGCCCGTCCGCAGGCGGGTCGCGCGCCCCGGGAGGAGGCCGAGGCCGACGACGCCACCGTCCTCCTCGGTCTCCTCGAGCGCGAGCTGGAGACCGAGGCAGATGCCGAGCGTCGGCGCGCCGGCGCCGACGCGCGCGCGGAGCGCCTCGTCGAGCCCCGCCGCGCGGAGGCCCGCCATCGCGCTCGCGGCGGAGCCGACTCCCGGGAGGACCGCGAGGTCGGCTCGGAGCACCTCCTCCGGGTCGCGCGTCGAGCGCGCCTCGACCCCCAGTCGACGGAAGGCGGCGAGCACCGAGCGGACGTTGCCGGCCCCGTAGTCGCAGATCGCGACCTTCACAGGAGTCCCTTCGTCGAGGGCACCCCCACCCCCTCGAGCCGGACGGCGGCGCGGAGCGCCCGGCCGACGGCTTTGAAGGCGGCCTCGGCGACGTGGTGGGGATCC